>NZ_JAUBQM010000052.1:0-47783 GCF_036701245.1 Microcoleus sp. Pol14D4 | reverse complement strand
TGGCTCAGGTTTTTGGTGCTGATAATTCTCTGACTTCTCTCGATTTTCTCACTCTTTCGAGTTAAGATAAAAGCGCAATAAACAGCGTGTAAGGTTCCATTCACACAGCACCTTAGCGCTGTTTATTCAAAAACTCTAATCCTAAAAAAATAGCTGCGATGCTTCCTGATACACAAATTTCTCTGTTTTTTATTTTTACCAAAACTTCGGTAATGGGGACTAAAACTACTTCAATATCTTCGGTAATATCTAATTGAATTTTGCTGGCAAGCTTGACATTTTTAGCAAAGTATAGGTAGATAGAATTAGTGTCTTTTACAGGGTTATCATATAAAGTTGCTAGTTCCAAAATTTCTTCAGCAACATATCCCGTTTCTTCGGCAAGTTCTCTGGCGGCTGCCGATTTACCGCTCTCTTCAGCAGGGTTGAAACATCCAGCAGGCAGTTCCAGCAAAATTTCGCCTGCTCCGTGCCTGTATTGGCGCACTAATACAAGTTCTTGCTGCTCTGTCGTGGCAAATATTAGGGCGATATTGGGTCGGACATTAACAAAAAAGTCGTCTATAATTTGTCCGTTTGGCAATTCTATTTCATCTTGTCTAACCTGACACCACTTGTTTTTAAGAACAAAGCGCGATCGCAATAATTTCCATTTAGTTAAATTTTTCATATCGCCATAATGCTAAACTTTCAGCGTCATCCGAAGGCACAATTTTCCCATCCATAATCTATTTCAGATCAAAAATTTCACTTAGCCGCCATGCCATACAAAAAATTATTCACCCGATTTGGGGAAGACTTACAAAAATTGACTGTTAATTCTCTAGCACCCGGATTGTTGGCGATCGAGTCACTGAGTCTGAGTCTAGCAGTCGTTACCGCAGTTGCGACAGTGCCGGTAACACTAGAACCAGCAAATGCTTCTACAGTCACAAGTTGGAAATTCGATCCGGCGACGAATCAGTTAGAAATTACTCTTCCAGAGGGAACAACCCCTACATATTCTCTACTCAACCCGTCTCAGATTGCTGTGGATTTACCCAATACTGAGCTCGGAGTAGATGCAACTCAGCTATACCCACAAGGCAGAGTGCGTTCTGTGGGGGTGAGTCAACTTCAACCGGGAACGGCGAGAATTCTGGTCAATTTGGCTCCTGGAGTCGGTTTCAGCGCAGGGAAAGTTCAGTTCCAAAGAATAGGGGTAGAAAATCGCTGGGTGTTGCGTCCTTCGATCGAACCGACTCCAATTATGGAAACTTCCGAAACTCAACCCCAGCCTGCAATGCAAGTACCGCAAAACCAGCCACCGACAGATTCCAACTCAACTGCTGCCACAGAGGTCGATCGACCTGAGTCTCCTACTTCCCCAAATCCCGGTTCAAATTTTTCGCAGCGGTCTAGTTCAAATGACCAAATCCGGCCGATAACAGTGCCTTTAGTTAATGTTCGCCTTGACGAACGCCGTGGGGTACAAGCTGCTGCTGTACCCCGCCTAGCCCCTCAAATAACGGCTGTTGCTGCACCCCAACAGCGCACTCTTACTTTTGGTGAACCACTTCCTCGCGGCCGCTCAAATGCTCCTTTGCAGGCTGCGACTGGGGCGAATGTTTTGTTGCCGGCGGGAACGGAACTCAGTTTGCTCTACCCCGGCGATCGGGCTTTGCGCCTTGCCCGTGCGAAGCCCAGCCGAGAGGAAGTGCTGCTGCTGCAAGGGGGAATTCTCGACAGTCTTGGCAATACGATCGTACCTGCTAATACATCGGTCATCGGTCGATTTGAAACGACTAACCTCGGCAGTCGATTTGTAGTGGAAGCTATTAGTCTCAACGGCCGCAATATCCCTCTGGTGGCTCGCTCGGAACCCCTGGAAGGTCGGCGGGCTCAGCCTTCCGATCGCAGTTTGTTGCGAAATACTGGTATTGGTGGCTTAGCTTTGTTCTTGCTGAGCGGCTTTTCCGGTATCGGTTTGTTGGCGGGAGCAGCAGGTGGTGTTGCTACCACTTACGTCGCGGCTCCTCAACCTGCTACGATTCAACCCGGCCAAATTTTGCAAGTTCAGTTAACCGAAGATTTCCCCCAGTTCAGTTTTTGAAGGAAGAAGGAAGAAGGAAGAAGGAAGAAAGTCTTCTTTCTTCTTCCCTCGAACCTCTTGGTTCAAAATTTACTTAGAGCAGTTTTCCATTCTCTGAAATAAAGTAGGGACTTAGGCTAAGCCTAAGTCCCTACCCCATATCTCTACTTCACTCTAATCAAAATCGCTATATCGGCGGTTTAGAAATTTTGACCTTCAGTGGTTGGAGCTATCGAACCCGGTTGGTTGAGGAACAGGTTTTTAGCGCCGTCGTTTTGGTAGATACAGTTAATTTCGGGTTGAGCTTCCAAGGGGCCGGTGAAGCCAAAGGTGTTCATGCGATTTTTACAATCGCGCACTTGGTCTTGGCTGATGAGTTTTCTTTGTTCCAGAATTGCCCAGTTATTGGTTCGCAGGACGCATCCGGGGCGCATACTCGGCTGCGAGATGTAGACGTTGAAAGGGTTGAGGGTGACGTAGAGGCGCATATCTGTCACCATCGCGCTTGCTCCAAACTGCACGCAAAGTTCTGGGTTCGGGGCACTGCGATCGATAAATTCACGGGAGGCTACGTTCTCTGGGCTAATTGTAGCTGTGGAGCTAAAGGCAATGCCAATCCCAATTCCCAGAATAAAGACGGCTGTTAAGATTCCTAGGGTGGCGGAATTGAGGAAAGAGGGTTTGCCGGACTGAGGTTGACGCCGCGACTGTCCGCCCATGGAGCCGGGGTAGTCGGAGTCTTCATCTCCTCGGGATGGGTCGCCGCTGAATCTGTCGTTGTAGGATTTAGGTTTGCGTTTCATATAAGGTTCCCTCAGTTCTGGAGACTCAACAGGTAGTAGTTTGTTATTTTTAACCGATCTCGCCTTTCTAATATTATGGCGCTAGGAAGGTGGTTGCGGAGGGCCCAGGACACCTCCTGTGGGTTTGGTGTTGGGTTCACAGCTCGCGATCGACCAAGGGGCTGCCTTGTCTGAATTTTCAGATTTCAATAAAATAGCTGAAAGTGAGATAGTCTTGCACAGCGGAGGAATCCGGCTCAAGATTGTTGACAAATTTTAACATTTTACAAGTCAGGAGGTATAGATTAGTGTCTGTCGAAATTATTCAAAAGCCTTCCACAGTCCGCAAGCTTGCACCGCGCTACCGCGTTCTGCTGCACAATGATGATTTCAATCCTATGGAGTACGTGGTGCAGACTTTGATGGCGACGGTACCGAGTCTGACTCAGCCACAGGCGGTAAATGTGATGATGGAAGCCCATACTAACGGGATGGGATTGGTGATTGTTTGCGCTCTCGAACACGCTGAGTTTTACGCTGAAACCCTCAACAATCACGGATTGAGCAGCAGCATCGAACCTGACGATTAAAACCTGACGGTACTGCAACGAATTCGCCCAGCCGATTTCAGTATCATACCGTAAACTCTCATACCAAAAAGCCAAGGGTTAGGCCCTTGGCTTTTTGGTATATTTAATGCGGTAGATATGGAAACTTGAAGAGCATAGGTTTTTCGGAACGGCCGGAAGTGGTTCGGAGCTAGGTGAGCTCTCGCACCAATTTCAACTCTCCAATCTCAAATCTTTATCCGAGGAAATTAATAACGTCCTCCTCCGCCTCCTCCTGCGCGACCAAATTTGCCAGGGCCGCCGCCCCGGTTGCCGCCGCCCCGGCCACCTTCATCTTCGCGGGGCTTAGCTTTGTTAACTTTGAGATCGCGACCCATCCACTCTGCTCCGTCGAGAGCACTAATGGCTGCATCTTCTTCTGCATCTGTGGACATTTCTACAAAACCAAAGCCGCGGGGGCGACTGGTTTCTCTGTCGGTAGGTAGATGTACTCGCTTAACGGTTCCGTATTCGGCGAAGACGGTGGTGATGTCTTCTTGGGTAACTTGGTAGGATAAGTTACCGACGTATATCGACATGAGGAATAACTCCAAAATTTAGACAGTGCGAAGATTTCAGTTTCGGAGAGTCCCCTGCCGATACAGAAGGGCAAGTTTTTAGACAATTCTGTAGCAATGAACAAAGCCTGCAACTGAATCTGATTCACACTAGGTACTTTAACATAGAATAAAGTCTTTTGAGTAGTTTTCAGGAGTTAATTAAGTCGTTCTGATTATAATGTAAAACTTTTAGGGTATTCAGAAACCTGCTCGATCGGTGTGATGTTTTGCCTGCTGTGGAAGCAGAGAAGTTATGTCGCGCCCTCTCACCGCAGGAAAGATACATCCACCTTGCCAAAGTTGGTAGTCAAAGCTAGGTTTACGTTTTCCAGGGCTTTGACTAACCACACCACGCCTTCTCGGGTACTGCATTCGTAGTGACCGAACAAAATTGCCAGTCGCTTCTCTAGGTAGGGCTTGACTTTGCCACAAATTAGTACGATTTTCAGCAGTAAACCTGTGGTTTGGGTGGGTCCGAGGTTTGAGATTAGGTCGATGAAGACAAAGTGGTTGGGCCGCACAGTACTCTCCACTACTAAAAAGTTCAATAACTGGCTGCAAGTTCTGATCATTAAAAATTCGTTAAACTTCTGATCGTCGCTGTGGGGCAGGGTGTTTTGTAGTTGCTTATACAATTTTTCGTTAAAGAGACGTTTGCCGTAGCGCTCATCGGTGACAGAAGAAATCAGGTATTCGTACAAGTCGTCTTTAAAGGAGCGGTAGGACTGATGTGTGCTGGCGTTCGCCGTGAAACGGCCCGCTAGCTGTCTGTAGGTATCGGCTCCTTCTACTTTTCCGACAAATTGCTTGAGGGCAAAGAATAGTTCCGAGTCGGTCAACAGTGTGGGATTTTTTATAACTTGTATATTTCTGCCGAAGGAAAGGGAGGTTTCCCGACGAGCTATTTGGGTTTTTCTCACTTGGTGAGCGACGTATTGTGAGAGATTGATCTCAAATTGCTGCTGCTTTTGAGCTTGGATTTTTTTAATGATTTTTTGCTGTTCGTAGGTGCTGTCGTCGCTGAGGAGGCAGTGTTTGTAGAGGTAGGGGTAACGGGGAATTAAGGTTCCGAGGGCAAGGGTAGCAGGGGTTTTGCTGTTGCTGCTATCTTCATTGCTGTGAGTTATGACTTTGGCTAAGCGTTGGAGGGTGAGGTACTGTTCGCTTTCGGTAAATTGATTTACTAATTGGGGGATAGAGCCTCGCCCCCGCGATCGATTGTATCCAAATAATATTTTGGGCGCTTCTTCAAACACAGCGATCAATTCAGGGATGGCTGCTTGCTTGCTGGGGTATGTTTGCCAACGGTTGATCAGGATGTGGCAGCAGCGGTTGAGGATGTATTTGAATTCTTGTTCGGCGTGTTTTGAGGCTGCTATTTTTTCAAGTGCGTCGGCGATCGAGCGATCGGGATATCCGGTACCTTGGATAAACAAAGTGCGAAAGCGGCCGATCAGTTCAGCCGGCTGCTCTCGTTGTACCAACTCCAGCCAGTGCTTGTAAAGTAGCTGTTCTTCTTCGTGGCTTTGTCTGTTGTAGTCGTTCACTGTGGATTAACCCTCCGAGGCTGAGGCAGGAGCTTTCAGCCCTATTATCTTGATGAATTGGCCAATGAATCGCAACAATTGAGTCAACCGAGCTTCTCGCCGGATGAGGCTTATGGGTAGAAGCTGTCAGCAGCTTAAGCCGATCGATATTTTTTGCTTAGTTAAACTATTTATCAACACCAGCATGACATGAATTGTTTGTAATTAGCAAGGCCTTAAATCACCATCTACTTTGTAAAGTATTGGTAAAGATTGTGGGTAGGTACGGGATAATTTCTTGGTGGGCGGACGATTTCGTATTAGGATGTTCAAGGTCAATCCCGATCCGCAGCCCGCTATTAGTTAAATTTGAGGTTGGGCGAGGTAGAATTAGCTGTGAAAATAATTATTTGAAATGTGAGTGCTGGTTATGGTTTGTCGCGTAAGTATCGCCCAACTTGCTGAAATTTTATCTGTACCTTTGCCTGCTGTGTCTGAGGGCGTTTCGACAATTTTAGGGACAGGTATTGCCACAGATACGCGCACTCTTGAGGGGGGTGAAGTATTTTTGGCACTGCGGGGAGACACTTTTGACGGCCATCAATTTGTGGCAAAAGCCGAGGATTTGGGGGCGATTGCCGCGATTGTCGATCGAGATTGGGAAGAGGAATTGCCTAATTTTCCGCTATTGCGCGTGGACGATACTTTAAAAGCTTACCAATCGATCGCCCGTTGGTGGCGCGACCAATTCAGTATACCTATAGTTGCTGTTACTGGTTCTGTAGGTAAAACTACTGTTAAAGAGTTAATTGCGGCGGTTTTGTCAACGAAGGGAAATGTTCTTAAAACTCAATATAACTACAACAATGAAATTGGCGTACCAAAAACTCTGCTGGAGCTTTCACCTTCCCACAATTATGCTGTAATTGAAATGGGAATGCGCGGGAGTGGCGAAATTGCGCTGCTGTCGCAAATTGCGCGTCCTACTGTGGCGGTAATTACTAATGTAGGAACGGCGCATATCGGGCGATTGGGTTCGGAAGAGGCGATAGCCAAAGCTAAGTGCGAACTGTTAGCTGAAATGCCTGCTGATAGCATTGCTATTCTCAATCACGATGGTGACAGATTAATTGCAACTGCGGCCAAATTTTGGCAGGGAAAAACTTTAACTTATGGTTTAGAAAACGGGGATTTGTGGGGAGAATTGCTTAATCCTGATAGAATGTTAGTAGAAGGCGTAGAATTGCCGCTGCCGCTGCCGGGACGGCACAATGCTGTAAATTATTTGGCGGCATTGGCGGTAGGAAAAGTTTTAGGTATTGATTGGGAAGTTTTAAAGCAAGGTTTGTCTGTGCAGTTACCGGACGGACGGGCGCGCCGCTACGATTTGCCCCAGGATATTGTGATTCTGGATGAGACTTACAATGCTGGTTTGGAGTCGATGTTGGCGGCGTTGAGACTGTTAGCAGATACTCCTGGAAAGCGCCGGATTGCGGTGTTGGGAACGATGAAGGAATTGGGCGACAGGGCGATCGAATTTCACCGACAAGTGGGAACGGCTGCGCGAGATTTGCATCTTGATGCTTTATTTGTTTTTGCTGATTTTGAGGAAGCGGCGGCGATGGCTGCGGGTGCGGCGGGTTTGCCTTTTGTGGAGGTAGAAGATATTGCGAGGGAGAATTCCCGCGAAGATTTAGCAAGGCATTTAATGGAGTTTGTCACACCGGGCGATCGCATTTTATTTAAGGCTTCTCACTCGGTAGAGTTAAATCGAGTTGTGGAGAAGTTTAGGGCAGATTTTGCGGGGGAGTAATAGAAAAGAAATTTTGGGGATTTGAAATTATGCGATCGCTTCTAGTCGATCGCCCCCTCAAACTCACGTTTCGATCGTTGATGCGTAGGGTAAGATGCCCATCTGCACCTAAGTCCCGATGGCTTAATATTTTGATAGCCCTCTGGCCTCGATTTCGATATCGGGAGCGATCTCAATTATTGAAATTTTGGCATTTTCAACTACTGTATTTCCCATCATTGTATTGTGCATTGCCTCAAACTTAGATTCATCTTTAGCAATTCGTTCGTAGTGCAAAATTACGTGATAATGCTTTTCAATCGGCTCTCCAGAATCCGAAATTTCCACCGCATCCCAATCTATATTTTGAGAGTCTTCGGCTTGCTGGCGGTAGCGAGATGCTAAATTTTCCAGGGCGATCGCGATCGCGTGTTCTTTCGTTTGTCCGTAAAAATTCATGGTATCATTGGGGCGATCGCTCAGAGATGACGAAATCTGACAAAGATACTGCCCGTTTGATTGAGCGCAAACGTCGATCGCAATTGTACCAGCAGTGCGATCGGGATTTATTTGAGTCATAAGCTGTTCGGCATTTAAAAGACGATAGTAGGGTGCGTCAGTCCATAAGCGTTTCCCAAGTCCTGTAAGTATTCTAACTGACGCACCCTACAAGGCTGAAACTCACCACAGCACAAGTTTTAGGAACCAGGGAAGCGTGACCTATTTCAGGATATATCGAAAAAAAGCTAAAATATCGATTAGTTTTCGTTGCACTTGTCATGTCGGAGAGCAGATATGAATTCAGTTGAGGAAACCGGATTGTCACAAATCGTTGACTTGCCACTGATAGGGTCTGCTGAACAATATCTCTTCTCAGTCGAGGACGATCGAGAGCGTGCTGATAAGCTAAAAGAATTACTTGTCCCTAAGCTTAAAATAATCATTAAACAAGCTTGTGACCAAATTCACCAAGTTTATGGCACAGATGTACTCTCAGATTGTCGAATAACGACTACACCAGCTCATCGCTCTGGAGCCAAGAAAACCAAGCCATTCAAAATAGCAAGCGCTGGCTTGACTATAAAAGGAACTTGGTATTTCCAACTGAGATTCGAGTGTACTTCTGATAGTTTATTTGTGAACTTTTTTGGATTAAGAGGACTAGAAGGGAATCCGATTGTTCAAGTCCTGAAGAAGCATTTGAAAGATGTTACTCAGATTTGGGAGCAGGGTGAATATGAAGTTTACTCTGAAACTATTGCACCGAAAGAAGATGAAAATTTAGAGTATGATGAGTTCATTAACAAGCTGCAATTAGTTCCTGAACGAGATGGGAAAGGTACTTATATTCAGAGTCCATCCCTAGTTCTTCCTATTAAAGACCTAGATGCAGCTCAGCCAGTGATTGATAACTTTGTCGAACTCTTTGCTATCTTTCGTGCTGCAATAAATGTGTATCTTGGTGAGGAAGACCGTTTTGAAGAATATCTAAAATGTTTGAGGAATTGGCAAAATCCCCGTTTTGAAAAATACCTAAAATGTTTGTTGGATTGGCAAAATCCGCTTCAGGTTCAGGAATCTGTAACTACTAGATTGTTTCCTGATGAAGTAGATGCAGTACAAACATTTCGTGAGGGGGCAGTACGGCAAGTTTCAGTCAACGCCTATGAACGTGAGCCTAAAGCTCGGCAAAAATGTATTGATTATTACGGTTCAAGTTGCTCTATTTGTGGTTTCGATTTTGGCAGAGTTTTTGGGCAACTGGGAAAAGGTTTCATTCATGTTCATCATCTAAGACCCCTTTCAGAAATTGCAGAAAAGTATGAAATTGATCCTATAAAAGATTTGCGTCCTGTTTGCCCAAATTGTCACGCTATGATTCATCGTAGTTCACCACCATTTAGTCTTGAAGAAATCCAGATGTTGTTGAAGTCTGCTCGTGGTTCTACTATCTAATATGTGGGGCTTGCTGAATAAGCCGATCGCAAACCCAGACCACCCAATATGCGGTATATTCAGCAAGCCCTAATTACTATCAACGGGGTTTTAAACCCAGTTTTCTAATAAAATGCCTACTGTCGGCGAATCATAGCCATCACAGCATCAACCGTAAGTTCCGGGAGAATACCTAAAACTGGTAAAATATCTGCACCCGAACAGATTATAGGTAGCTCCTCACCCTGCCATACCCAAACTTGTTGGTGAGAGAGATCGATTAGCCATGCTAATTGCGTGCCGTTAATGAGGCAGTGGAGGATCTTATTCTGCAATTTTAAAGTGCTTTGATCCGGCGATAGAATTTCAATTAACCAATCCGGTGCGCCGTTAAGTGGTCCGTCTTCATCGGTAAGCCGATCGCCTGCTACAATCGCTATATCTGGTACTGGCGAGTAGGGAAGTACCAAGCAACGCAACTCTGGTATCGCTTCAAATCGATCAGTCCGATCGTTGATATAGTTAACCAAGTTGTGTTGCAGTCGCGAATGAAAAAGGGTTGGCATAGTTTTTTGAACTGCTCGCCCCAGAATAAATTCCCATGCAGGCGAGGATTCAATATCCGGTTGAGCGAGGAAGTCTGTTAGTGAAAGTGTTGCGATCGACTCAATCATATTTTTTTGTCGAACCTCACTGTACTTATTATCTAGATTAAATCCCCGACTTCGTAGAAGTTGTCGGGGATTGAATTGTTCTGTTTGACTCCAGATAGCACCTACCGGGAGTCAAATACATTACTTCGCAGCTTGACGCTCTTTTGCCGCCTTAATCACTTCTTCAGCGATGTTATTCGGACAAGGAGCATAGTGCGAGAAGGACATTGAGAACTGGCCGCGCCCAGAGGTCATAGTACGCAAATCGCTAATGTAACCAAACATTTCGCTCAACGGTACATCTGCCTTGATCCGTGCTCCTGTCTGGCTTGTCTCTTGAGATTTCATCATCCCCCGGCGGCGGTTGAGGTCGCCGATCACGTCGCCCATGTAATCATCTGGAGTGAATACATCGACATTCATAATCGGTTCGAGCAACTGAGGCGCCGCTTTAGGCAGAGACTGCCGATAGGCCGCTTTGGCAGCAATTTCAAAGGCCATTGCTGACGAGTCAACGGGGTGGAAACCGCCGTCTAGTAGGGTGAATTTCAAGTCCAAGCAGGGGAATCCGGCCAAGACGCCTTTGTCGATGCAGCTTTCAAAGCCTTTTTCGACCGCTGGCCAATATTCTCTCGGCACGCTACCACCAGTCACTTTGGACTCAAACTGGAAGCCACTTCCCACCTCACCAGGCTCGATCACATAGCCAATTTTGGCAAATTGACCGGAACCACCTGATTGCTTTTTGTGGGTGTATTCGTCTTCGAGGCGCTTGGTAATCGATTCGCGGTAGGCTACCTGTGGTTCGCCGACTTCTACTTCAATGCCGTGGGTGCGCTTGAGAATGTCTACTTTGATGTCGAGGTGTAACTCGCCCATCCCCTTGAGAATCGTTTCGCCGCTTTCTTGATCCGTCACCATGTGGAAGGATGGGTCTTCTTGCACCATCTTGGTGAGGGCTGCTCCCATTTTTTCTTCGCCGCCTTTTTGTTTCGGTTTGACCGAAATCGAAATAACGGGATCGGGGAATACCATCGGCTCTAGGGTGGCGGGATTTTTGGGGTCGCAGATGGTGTGTCCGGTGCGGACGTTTTTCATGCCGACGATCGCCACAATGTCCCCTGCTTGCGCGGATTCAATTTCTTCGCGAGAGTTGGCGTGCATTTCCACCAAACGGCTGATGCGCTCGGTTTTGCCTGTGGCGGTGTTGAGTACGGTGTCGCCCTTGGACAACTTACCGGAGTACAGGCGCGTGAAGGTTAAAGCACCGTAGCGATCGTCCATGATCTTAAACGCGAGTGCCCGCAATGGCCTGTTGGGATCGACTATCGCAAACTCGCCGGTTTCCTCGCCCTCGAGATCGACTTCTGGCTGCGGTGTGACTTCCATCGGGTTAGGCAGGTAATCAACTACGGCATCGAGAACCAACTGCACGCCTTTGTTTTTAAACGATGAGCCGCAGTAAGTGGGGAAAAATGCCCGATCGCGAGTACCTTTGCGAATGCAGCGCTTGAGGTCGTCGAGGCTCGGCTCGTTGCCTTCGAGATACTGTTCCATCACAGTGTCGTCTTGCTCGACGGCCAGTTCGATCAACTTTTCGCGCCAAGTTTCGACATCATCGACCATATCGGCGGGGACATCTTTAATTGTATAGTTCATGGGATCGCCGGAGTCATCCCAGATCCAGGCTTTGCGGGTCAGCAAATCGACTACGCCGCAGAACTTTTCTTCTATGCCGATGGGCAATACCATTACCATCGGTTTAGCGCCAAGGATTTTATCGACTTGCTGGACAACGCGGTAAAAATCTGCACCCGTGCGATCGAGCTTGTTGATGTAGATGACGCGAGCGACTTTGGAATCGTTAGCGTAGCGCCAGTTGGTTTCCGATTGCGGTTCAACTCCACCCGAACCGCAGAACACACCGATGCCACCATCGAGAACCTTCAAAGAACGGTAAACTTCGATCGTAAAATCGACGTGTCCCGGAGTATCAATGATGTTGAGCTGATGGTCGTTCCAGAAGCAGGTGGTAGCAGCGGATTGAATCGTAATACCGCGCTCTTGCTCCTGTTCCATGAAGTCAGTAGTCGCCGCGCCTTCGTGAACTTCACCAATTTTGTGGATTTTACCTGTCAGTTTCAGGATTCTTTCTGTTGTGGTGGTCTTGCCAGCATCTACGTGGGCGAAGATGCCGATATTTCGATAACGAGTGAGATCTTTCATAATTACTGTTGAGATTAAATGCGACGAACCGTCGGCGACCACCTGCAAGCGTAACCAGCGAGGAATCAATGTTGCCTTAGGCGCCAGTACAGGCTAGATTTCCTTTCCCCTGTTTCTGGCAGAACTATCTTAATTTTGACACTTCTTCGTCATTCCTGCGAAGGATTCTTGGTCGAATAAGTACCCCAAGCCTGGCTCCTTATCAAAATAGCGTAGATTAAGGCCAAAATCCTCTCTTAAAGTAGTTGGGGTTGAGGCACTCGTTTCCAACAAATTCGTGTTTTTGACGTTTCGATCAACCTGATATTTTGCAGCAGTCTCAGCAAAAAAGTATAAACCGCGTTTCCTGACAAAAAACCTAGGATTTTACGTGAGTTTATGGGAAGAAAACCAGTTTCTGACGTTACTGACATTAAAGAAGTAGGTGCAAATAAACCGCCCTATGGGGAGGATGGTGGGTGAGTGCAGCAATAAACTGGCGGATTTGATATATATTTGCTTAACCCGCCACTACAAAATATTATTAAAAATCCCGTTGCTGCGTTCAAAACCATCTAAGTCAAAATCGAGCCGCTCATCATCCGCTGATATCTCCGTTCCAACTCATCCCGCACTACCGGCCACTGATTCAAACTTTCATCATTCTCAATTACCATTTGAGCCGCCGCCCTCGCCAACTCCAAAACTTCCTGATCCTCCACCAAACTTGCCAAAGCAAAATCCGGCAAACCTGACTGCCGAGTTCCCAAAACCTGACCGGGCCCGCGCAATCTCATGTCCATTTCCGCAATAAAAAAGCCATCTTGAGATTGTTCTAAAACCTTCATTCTCTGCATAGCTTCCCCTGTTTTGGAGCCAGGGATTAACAAACAATAAGAACGGTTGCTGCCCCGACCGACTCGACCCCGCAACTGGTGCAGTTGGGACAGTCCAAAACGCTCAGAATTTTCAATCAGCATTACCGTGGCATTCGGCACGTCTACTCCCACTTCGACCACAGTAGTAGATACTAAAATATCAGTTTCTTTGTCCCTAAATTTAGAAATTGCTTCATCTTTGTCGGCACTGCTCATTCTACCGTGCAGCAAACCAACCTTAAACGCAGGAAATACGCTTTTTTGCAGTTTCTCTTGTTCCTCAATTGCCGATCGCACATCCAACTTTTCCGACTCCTCCACCAGTGGCAGCACCACATAAACTTGACGCCCGCTTGCCACTTCCCGGCGAATCAAATCGTAAGCTTGGATGCGTTCTTTGGCAGACAGTACAGTGGTTTGAATCGCCTGCCTACCAGGGGGGAGTTCATCAATTTGACTCACATCCAAATCCCCGTGCAGCGTCAGCGCCAACGTCCGGGGAATGGGAGTTGCCGTCATCGTCAAAACGTGGGGAGCTTCGCCTTTTTGCTGCAATTTAGCGCGCTGCTGCACGCCGAATCTGTGTTGTTCGTCAATTACCGCCAAACCCAATTTATGGAAATTCACCGTATCTTGAATCAGGGCGTGAGTTCCCACTAAAACTGGCAATTCTCCGGTTTCTAACTGGTTGTGAATTTCTCGGCGCTTGGCTACTTTTGTAGAACCAGTTAACAGTTCAACAGACAAGTGCATCAAGTTAAACCAACCTACCAATTTGCGGTAATGCTGTTCTGCTAAAACTTCTGTCGGCGCCATTAAAGCGGCTTGATAGCCGGATTGAATTGCTGCTAGCATTGCCACGACTGCTACTACGGTTTTGCCGGCGCCGACATCGCCTTGCACTAATCTATTCATCGGTTGCGACGAAGCTAAATCATTGAGGATGTCATTAATTACTCTTTCCTGAGCATTAGTCAAGGCAAAGGGCAAGATTTCATAAAAATGTTCGATCAATTTGCCACTAGGAATGATTACTGCACTAGCTTGAGCTTTTCTTTGGGTTTGGCGGCGCTTTAAAAGTCCTAATTGCAGGTAGAAAAATTCGTCAAAAACTAAGCGGCGGCGGGCGGCGGCCAAACAATCTCGATCGAGCGGAAAGTGAATATTAGTCACGGCATCCGCTAAACCCATTAAACCGTAACGCTCGCGCAAATCCTCTGGTAGGGATTCTGGCAACATTTTCGCCGCCGGCATTGCCGCCAAAATCGATCGCCTCACCGAACCGGCATCCACCCCCTCCGTCAGCGGATAAACTGGTATCAGGCGGCCGACTTTCATTGATTCGATCGCACCGCCGGAGTCGTCTAATACTTCTAACTCAGGATTTTCTAAAGTAATTCCATATTTACCCTGCTTCACTAACCCGGAAGCTGCCAGTACCGCACCAGTACAATACTCGCGCTTTTTGAATTCTTGCCAGCCGCGATTGCTGTAGCGAGGGCCTGCAAAAAAACGACTTATTTTTATTTCTCCGGTGCGGTCTTTTAAAATTACTTCTAATATGGTTAATTTCTTATTCTTAGGACTAGAAAAGCAATTGCAGCGCTTTACTTCGGCGATTAAAGTGACAGTTTCCCCGGCTACTAGCTCGCGAATTTGTACTTGCTTGGCATAGTCGATGTGGTTGCGGGGATAGTAGTAAAGCAAGTCATATACAGTGTATAAACCCAGTTTTGCTAAGCGGTTGCCGTTGGCGGGACCGATGCCGGTGACGCGGGTTAACTGTTGGTCGAGAGTCAGGCTGGGCGGTGCGGCTGCTGTACTCAGGGGTACTGTTCGGGGAACGGAAAGTGCTGGGGCGGTTGGTTCAGAAGCGTTAGCGTTTGCGGGTCTGACTTGTGCTACTTGTTCTTGCTGGTGGCGAGTTTCTTGTTCCCAAACTTGCTCCATTTGCCTCAGAAAACTGACCGTAATGGCGATCGAATGTTGGCGCTGTTCGAGATCTTTCTGAGGGTAGATGTCAAATTCAGCAGCTAATTGTCTGGCTCGATCGCGCGAAGAAGCGGCCACAGAACCTGCAAGTTGTCTCAAACTCAGGCCCAGAAACTCGCTGAAGCGGTATTGACTGCCTTGGATGTCGTTAAATCCGCGATCGGCTTCTACTGAAAGAGCTTTTTGCAATCGCTGCCATTCGGGTTGGTTATTAGTCATCAGTCATTAGTTATTAGTCATCAGTTATTAATAAGTAGTCATTAGTCATTAGTCATTAGTTATTAATCATAGCTCAAGAATTCCAGACACCTGACAACTGACACTTGTCAATTGACAACAGACTAATCTTCAAACCAACTCGATCGCCAAGCCGACTCAGCCTCCACCACAGCGAGTTCCCGCTGCTTTTTCTGGTAATCGCGGCCCAGCGAGTTCAACTTTACAGACAGGTTGCGAATTTGCTGGCGCCAAGCCGAGGTTCCCGCATCGCCAAACTCTATTTCCGATAGTCGCAGTTTAATCGCTGTAATGTGCAGCGCCCTACTACCAAAGGTTTCTGCCAATTTTCGCGATGCTGATGAGGCATCGGTTTCAATGATTAAGTTTAATAAGTTAGGCGGCCCGGCAACGCTGTCGCCGGAGGATTCAGCACCAGAAGCAGCTTCTAGAACCGGTTCTGGCAATTGACTCGGCAAGATTCCCGACTGTTGCAGCAAGCGGTTGGTGTCGCGAGAAAGCAGCTTGAGTATATGGACGATCGACTTTTCAATACTATTTTGCCAGCGTGCCAAACTTTCAGGGGAATTGGCGTTTGGCAATTGATAATTTGCCAATGAAAATAGATAGTTAATTGCGGAAACTTGGTTTTTTTCCTTTTGGTCTTCTTCCTTGTCGCCTGCTTCGTCTTCCTCTTCTTCCTCTTCGTCTTTGTCGAAGTCGTCTTCCTCTTCCTCTTCCTCTTCCTCTTCCTCTTCCTCTTCCTCTTCCTCTTCCTCTGCTTCTGATTCAGTCACCAGCGATCGCAATTTTTCCTCCGACGCCGCGGCCAAAGCCCTTACAGACTGCTGCATTTTTTGCCTTCCCTCGAAGGACAACTTGAGAAACGACTCAGGTACTGATTGAGTGCAAAGGTGATAGCAAGCCAAAATTAACTGCTGCCGCACCGCTTGTCCCAACGCAGTTAAATAACCTTCGTAGGTACTGCTAAACTCCAACTTCAAGGCTGCTAAAGACTCTTCGAGTCCTGCCAAATCTTGCTCTATTCGCTCTCTTGGTCGCACCATATCTCTCGTATAAAATTAAAATAGTACTTAAGCAAGTTTTAAATCCTTACGCTATCTGTAGTAAGGTATGCACTGCACGCCCTACAAATATAGTCGGTCTATAAGTCCTGTAAAAATTAAAAATTAAAAATGCAAAAAATTGATTTTTCACATTTTTAATTTTTAATTTTTAATCTTAATTTGGGATTATTGAACACCCATTTGGGCTGCCACTTCGTCGGCAAAGTTAGCTTCTACCTTTTCAATGCCTTCGCCCAAGACAAAACGCACGAAGCGACGCACTTGGACATTTTCTCCAATTTGGGCGATCGTTTGTTTCACCAACTCTTCCACCGAGATATTCTGATCTTTAATAAAAGGCTGATCCATCAAAGATAACTCTTTCATGCGCTTCTCAATCCGCCCTAGAACAATCTTTTCTTTGATGTTTTCCGGCTTGTTGCCCAAGTCATCTTTGCCCATTTCAATTGCCTTTTCTCTTTCGACAACTTCGGCGGGGATATCTTCAACTTTCACGTATTCCACATTCGGGCAAGCTGCAATTTGCATCGCAATATCCCGCACCAACTTTTGGAATTCTTCGCGACGTGCCACAAAATCTGTTTCGCAGTTAACTTCCACCAGCACTCCCACGCGGCCGCCGGTGTGAATGTAGCTGCCTACAAGTCCTTCTGAGGCGACTCGTCCACCTTTTTTACCTGCCGAAGCCAGACCTTTTTTCCGCAGCCACTCAATGGATGTTTCGATATTGCCTTCGTTTTCAACGAGGGCTTTTTTGCAGTCCATCATGCCCGCGCCAGTTTTTTCGCGCAGTTCTTTAACAAGTTTTGCAGATATGTCCGCCATCTTCTTTAAGTTCCCAATCAAAATTAGTTATTAGTCATTAGTCATCAGTCATTAGTCATCAGTCATTAGTCACTAATTTTAATGTTAATGATTAGACCAGAGTGAAGAAATACCCAGTCGATCTTAGTACCGACTTTGTAGGTGTAGCGCCAGAATTAATTCTGACCCTGACACAATGAATGCTTTTGCCAGAGATCTACTAATGACGTAGACTCGTGCTATCTACAATTAAAAATTAAAAATATCCAACTAAAAATAATAATTATTTTTAATTTTCAATCTTTAATTTTTAATTTCCTGATGTCAGATTCCGAGGGCAATACTAGCTCTCGGTTTCTTCGCCCTCGGCCTCAGCAGCGTCGTCGGGATCTACATAATCGGGGTCATCCAATTCTTCGATTTCGACATCATATTCAGCGCCTTCGTAACCACCGTCGTAGTCGTAGTCTTCCTCAGAGTCGCCGCCCTGCTGACCGTGACGACCTTCGTAGATGGCATCAGCCAACTTGCCGACAATCAGCTTGATCGATCGAATAGCATCGTCGTTCGCCGGAATCGCAATGTCAACCAAATCCGGGTCGCAGTTGGTATCCAACAGAGAGACGATCGGAATTCCCAACTTTTGGCATTCCAACACCGCATTATACTCGCGGCGTTGGTCTACCAGAACCACTCCGTCGGGAATCTTCCGCATAGATTTAATCCCGCCCAGATATTTCTGGAGTTTTGCCATTTCTCGGCGCAGTACCGAAGCTTCTTTTTTCGGCAATAAATCGAGGGCGCCGATTTCCTCGCGGCGCTCCAAATCCTTGAGGCGCTCCACGCGGGACTTAATCGTCGTCCAGTTGGTGAGCATTCCCCCCAGCCAGCGCTGGTTGACGTAATAAGCACCGCAGCGTTGAGCTTCTTGGGCTACAATCCCTGCAGCTTGGCGCTTCGTACCCACGAACAAAAACTTTTTGCCTTTTTCTGAGGCAACTCTCATGTACTCGTAGGCGTCTTCCATAAGCTGAGCGGTTTGCACGAGGTCAATGATGTGAACCCCGTTGCGCTCTGTAAAAATGTAGGGAGACATTTTAGGGTTCCACCGACGGGTTTGGTGTCCGAAGTGAACCCCTGACTCTAACATTTGAGCCAAACTGACTACTGGCATTGTATTTTTAACTCCTGATTCGGGTTAATCCTCCACCCGGTCGTATTTCTGAAGGTTTGCGCCCTCGAAACACCCGAAAACCCGGATGTGCGAATTTAAACAACTTTTCTAGTTTATCACAGCGCGCGCTACTTTTTCTGACAATCTAATATCCGTAGGGTTGGCTTGGCAGACAGATGTGAGATTTAATGGGAGGGTTGGGTGTGGGGTGTGCACGATGCGGTTAGAGTTACTCGCAAGCGCTTCTTAAAAACGAAAAATCTAGGTGGGAGGTTGCCAAAGCCTTTGTTCGCTTGTGAGAGAATGGCGTTGTTGGTGCGCCTCTTGTGCCTTCTACCTTCGATCGAGCTGGCGGCATCCATTTTTTTCTCGGCAATCCAGTCAACTTTATTAGTCTGCCCTCTCTATCCGCAAAAATCCCAAAGCTAAAAACGCCATGCCCATACCCATTCTCGTTCTGCTTGAAGTTCTAATTGTCATTGCACTTTCGAGACTTGTAGGTTTAGGATTTCGAGCGATCAAACAACCTCAAGTCATTGGAGAAATTGTAGCAGGAATTATGCTTGGGCCTTCTCTGTTTGGCTTAGTTGCACCAGCCACCGCAACAGCACTTTTTCCAGCCGAAGCCGTTCCCTTCCTCAACGTGCTATCTGAGGTGGGGCTAATATTTTTCATGTTTTTGATTGGTTTGGAACTGAATCCCAAGTATCTCAAAAGCAATTTAGATATAGCGATTTTAACTTCCCACGTCAGCATTCTAGTGCCATTTTCTCTAGGAAGCTTGCTAGCGCTGCTGCTGTATCCTATCGTTTCAAATAATAGCGTTTCGTTTACAGCCTTTGCCCTATTTTTGGGCGCTGCGATGTCAATTACTGCCTTTCCGGTGCTAGCAAGAATTATTACAGAACACAACTTGCAGAATACAAAATTGGGGACGCTGGCCCTGACTTGCGCTGCGGTAGATGACGTAACGGCGTGGTGTTTGTTAGCGGTGGCGATCGCAGTTACTCGTACTAATTCGATGCTCGGTGCTTTGCCGACAATTATTGAGTCTTTAATTTACATCGGTTTCATGCTAACTGTAGTCCGCTGGTTCTTGCAGCGGCTTTCCAAGCACTACAACCGCACTGGCAGATTAACACAATTAGTTCTGTCCGGCATTTACATGGGAGTTGTAGCTTCTGCCTTAATTACTGAATTAATCGGCATTCATTTAATTTTTGGTGCATTTTTGCTAGGTGCTGCCATGCCGAAAAATGCTGGATTAACTAGAGAATTAGCAGAAAAAACCGAAGACTTTGTACTAATATTTCTGCTGCCGATATTTTTTGCTTACAGCGGCTTGCGGACTCAAATCGGCTTGCTCAACAGTCCCGAATTGTGGCTGCTGTGCGCCGCAGTTTTGGGAGTAGCCATTGTCGGCAAGTACGTCGGCACTTACGTTGCTGCCAAAGTTTGTGGCATCAACAACCGCGAAGCTTCAGCCTTGGGATGGCTGATGAATACTCGCGGTTTGACTGAACTAATTGTGCTGAATATCGGTCTTTCCTTGGGTGTCATTTCCCCGCTGCTATTTACGATGTTAGTCATCATGGCTTTAGTGACAACTTTTATGACTTCACCACTGTTGGAGTGGACTTATCCAAAACGGTTAATTAGGTTAGATATTTCTGAGTTTAACTCTGAGGATTCAGAATTAGAACGTTCAGAATTCGCGGAAAGCAGCGAAGAAACTGCTAACAAATTGCTGCCAACTTATCGAATTTTAGTACCTGTTGCCAATCCCAGCACGCAGAAAGGTTTACTGCGACTAGCGGTAGCGCTGGCGCAGCCGGCTGCTGGTATGGGTGGTGATGATTTAAAGTCGGCGGCGGTTCATCCTCTGAGTTTGATAGAATTAAATGATGACTATGCTTTTGAAAGTACGCCGGCGGAAGCCGATCGCATTATTCAAGAGCGCCGCTCGAAATTATCAGAATTGATTGAGAGTTTGGAACTGCCGGAGGCACAAAAATTCGTACATCCCATCATTCGGGTTACTAATGATGTAGCGAGGGAGACGGCACAAATTGCGACAATAGATCGCGCGGATTTGATTTTAGTAGGATGGCACAGACCTACTTTTAGCAGCAACCGTTTGGGAGGACGTGTCGGCCAAATTCTCAGCAACGCTAAAGTGGATGTAGCAATTTTTGTTGACAGAGGCCGGGAAACGTTGAATAACTTGTTAGTACCTTACGCAGCAAACATTCACGATGATTTGGGTTTAGAATTGGCGCTGAGACTGTTAGTTAATAGCGAGGATCGCCGTTTGACGGTGCTGCGGGTGGCGGTTGACGGGGAAGCTGGAAACGAGCTGAGTTACGAGTTTCAGCGAGTAATGGATCAGTTACCGGTTGATGTGCGATCGCGCATTGAAACTCCGATTGTGGAGGCTGCTGAGCCAATTCAAGCAGTAGTAGCGGCTTCTGCTAATGCTGATTTGACTATTGCAGGTACGAGTCGGGAGTGGGGAATTGAGCGCCAAACTTTGGGACAGTATACTGATGAATTGGCTGTGCAGTGTCATTCTTCGCTGCTGATTGCGCGGTGCTACGTTAAAGTGCGATCGCACTTGGCTTCGGTACTTCCTCAAAGCTAGTCGGTTGACTGTTGACAGTTGTTATTAGTTATTAGTTATTAGTTATTGGTTATTGGTTATTTGTGAGTTAGTACCAATGCCCAATGCCCAATTACCGATGACCAATTACCGATGACCAATTACCGATGACCAATTACCAATTACCAAAATCATGAATCAGTTTAACGTCAAAAAAATAACATTCTATGGTGTTTCTATCGCTTTTGTTGCGGTACTTTTTAAAATAGTGAGTGCTTACGGGGAAGCAAATTTAAAGGCTCCTCCGGCAATTGCGGGAAATTATCGCTTCGATGCTCAAAGTTTGCCCGAATGTCTGAAATCTGATGTTTTGGTATTGACAATCGAGCAATCGGGTGTTTATTTGAGCGGTAATTTGCGATCGGGCAGCAGGGAGGGCAGGGAAAAAACAGCCGAGGAGAGACCTTCTCTATTTGGTAAATGGGAAACTCAAGGATTGAACTTGTCGGGTGCGGTTGCTAATTTAGCTGGTTGCAGCGACTCCACCGCAACCGGTCAAAACAGCTCTGTTAAAATGCGCGCAATTGTGGAGCAAGATAGCCTCAAGGGAAAAATTAGCCTAACTGATAAGGCGGCGGCTAGTGATTTTATGGCTCAAAGAGAAGCAGCCACGAAACCCCAGAAGCAGGAACATTGATCGATCCCAATAGGAAATAAGCAATGGGAAATGGGTAATTCTTTGTCGCTTTCTGACTCTCCCCTTCTCCCCTAATGAAGCAAGGAATCACAAAGTGGTGGCGGGGTTGGGGGAATGGGCGATCGAACTCCCGCTGGAGCTCGCCTGTGACGGTCGGTTGCTGCTAAATTAGAAAATATACCTAAAAGTCAATGATAAAAATAAAGTATCCCAGAGAAGTTCTTGGTTGAGAATTTGTCTTGCTCAAGACCCCCCGTGCCCGTATAGTTTGTTTGGAATGGATGTTGCCGTGATATTAATGCCGTCAGAAACTTCGCTTACCCAGTCAAACCCGTTAATTTTAGACAGTTTGCCAGACTTGTCGCCTTCCGATGGGGGATGTCCCCGCCGAGCCAGATTACAAATTGACTTGATGTTGCTGGCGATCGAAGCCTTGTATCTCGGAGGTGCTGAAGAAATGCTGGCAGTGTC
Organism: Microcoleus sp. Pol14D4; assembly: GCF_036701245.1. Taxonomy (NCBI): domain Bacteria; kingdom Bacillati; phylum Cyanobacteriota; class Cyanophyceae; order Oscillatoriales; family Microcoleaceae; genus Microcoleus; species Microcoleus sp. Pol14D4. The sequence goes on along the minus strand of NZ_JAUBQM010000052.1, from coordinate 25,732 downwards.
AAAGGAATTGGAATTGGAATCAATTATCAAAAATCGGGTTGCCCTGTGGCTGATGCGGAATACTAACCCGCTGAGACGCTACACCCAGCGCCGCTCCCTTACCATTGTGGAGGCAAAAGCGCTGGTGGCGATCGCCTGCAATATGGCGCGCAAGTTAACCGCCACAATTCGGCAGTTGCTGCTAGATTCGCAGCAGTTGCGATCGAGAAATCTCCCCCTCAACCAGAACCAGCCGCTGGCCGAGTATTTAGAACGCTTTCGAGCTCACTTTCGATCGCGCATGAACCCCAAGCGATCGCTAGTTGCAGCTTACGATTCTGACGACAAGCTCAACGAACTAGCTTTGAACTTGTTGAGCAAACTGCTATTTTGTACAGGCACAGCCGGAATGCAGCGCTTCTGGGTTAGCCTGTTTGATGGAGAAGTTGAATAAAAAATGACTATTAGGCGTCAGTACAGTCTGCCAAATTGCACCCTGGTTCTAGAAGGGTTGAGCGATGGTTCCGCAGCCAGCCAGTTAGATATACGGCCGGTGCTTTCCATATTAATGAGCGCTGAATGCTATGTTACAGGTCTCGGCGAGCCCCTAAGCGGGGGACGAGATTTTTTTGAAAGCTTGGTGAGGGCCGTCAGCAGCTACGCTCAAGAATTTATGAGCGGAGTGCATTATCCCGATCGCTACGGCCCGAATTTGGGTATGGTGCAGTTACAAAGAATTGACGGGAACTTGCACCGATTGACCGTTCTACCCGCCTCCACAGGCAGCCCAACCCAAATCGATCAAAAAACAGAACTGTCGGCAAAAGTAGATTTGACGACGGTACAGCTATTTGACTTGGTAGAGGCGATCGATCAGTTTTTTGCCGACACGCAGACGCTGCCGGAATTGTCGCTGCAATTAACCCCAATTTCCAGGCGTTACGTGAAGTCTGCCGAACCTTTGGCAAAGCGGAGTTTGCCTGCTGTCGTGGGGGTGTCGAGTTTGGCTTTGGCGGCCATGGCATTTTTCTTGGTACCGGTCCCCGAAGTGCAGCGCCAGAGAGATCCGGTGCCGCAGCCCAATCCAGCGGGCCAGAATCAGGGGACGCCGAATCCGGGCGGATCGGGTTCCCCGAATCCCAATCCCACGCCCCCTGCAGGCGGTTTGCTGCCTGGGACTCAAACTCCGAACGCTGAATCGATTTCGCCGACTCCGAGCCCCGCGCCGCAGCCGGACGCTTCACCTAGCGCCACACCGCAGTCGAGCACTTCGCCAGAAAGCACGCCCAGTCCTGTTGCTGAAGGTTTGGCAAGCCCTGATGCAGCAAGTTTGCCAATTACCGATCCAGCGCAAATTGAGCTTTTGAGGGGCAAAGTTGCTCAGCAAATTGACGGAGTTGTGAAGAATCAGCCTCCGGTTGATGCGGAGTTGGTTTATCGGGTGAGTGTGGCCCAAGACGGGGCGATTGTCGGTTACAAGTCGGAGAATTCGGCAGCAGTCGAGAGATCCGAAACGCCGTTGTCCGAGTTGCTTTACAAACCGGTTGGCAGCAGGCCACCTGCGGAAGCGCTGGCTGATTTCCGTGTAGTTTTGGCACCAGACGGCACTGTTCAAGTCAGCCCTTGGTAATGGTTGATTGTTGAGTGTTGACTGTTGACTTGATACGAAATCCGGTTTTCATGCCCCTTTTATTCTTTAGTCCCTCTCTGCTAGGACGAAAGTTTGTGTAGGATCGGTTTTAACCGCCGATTCTTATCAAGGGGTTTCTAACCCGGATTTGATATGATTCAAAGCCCTGTTGGTGCGATCGGCTCAATATCTGGGTCAAATCCCCCAACTTGATTGGTGCGAATTATCCACAAAAATGCTCCCTGTTTTAATAAAACTTTGGCGATTTCATCTTGGGTGCGCCTTGGCAACATTGTTCGGTAACTAATAGCAGCTTTTATCAGGTTTGCTATACCAACAAAAAAGGTTTTTTTCAGTTCAGAATCAATCCCCGCTAATCTCGAATTTTTGCGCCAATCTGGACGAACAATACCGAGGGGCATTAATACTTTTTCTAAACTCTCTCCTAATGCTACTAGCTGGTGAAATCTTTGGGTTTGTGCGTCGGTAGGATGTGTTTTTAGCCAGTCTTGAATCTGAGGATTTGACTCTATTTCGGAAGTAATTTTTTTAATTGTCGCGTAAATTGCCTGACTTGAATCTTGGACGCAAGAAGTTGCTGGCGTGACTAAACTTGCACCTGTTCCGTCTCCGCTGCGGTAGCGGGCCATCATGATATCTAGTTGCTGGTTTAATTCGGTTAAAGGCGACAAGGTGATGCCGTCAAAATCGTAATCGCAACACACGCAGTCTAGTTTACAGATGATATCGCAAACCGGGCGATCGCCCAACCAGCCGCGCTGCAAGTCTCCCATGTAGCTTTGCCATTTGCTGGAACCTGCGACAATTCCGTCGGGATTGTGGGCGTAAACTTGTTTGTATTCTATGTCAAAACGCAGTTCGCTGGTAAAGCGATCGCGCACCACTTTTGCTACTCCGAAAGCAAAATGTCCGGTGACAATTCCCAGCGGTGGCCGTTCGCCTTTTTGGCCGCCGATGCCCCCGAAACTGTGAATCACTATCCCGATATCTCCTTCTTGCCAAGGAGAGATGGAAGCGTTTTCTGTAGCATCATTTGGCGTTAACAATACTCTTTTTACTTGCCCTTTTTGGGCTGGTGTATTTTCCCAATTTTTACTGTTTAAATAAGCGAGAGATTTTTTCAGTCCTAAATGTGTTTCATCTGGTGTTAATTGGGCAATTTTGCGGGGTTCGATTGCCTGTACTACAAACATATTTTCTGCGTCTCTTTCGCCGTAAATGTACCAGCCGTCTGGATTTAATGGCGATTGTTCGATCAGGTGATTGGTAGACCTCGCTACGCCATTTTTGTCTGGCTGTACTTGTGGAATCCGAATAATTTCGGCTGCGCCGTCAAATTGTTGAGATGTTTTGTTGAAATGCCGGACAATAAATTGGTCGCTGTCGGGTTCTTTTCGCTGTAAAATTGAGACTAAGGCGCAGAAACGTCCGATAATTTGTACTGGTTCGCGATCGATCGTGAGCTCCTGGCGATCGCTGCTGCTATAATTAATCGCAATCACCGGCCTGCGTAGCATCACAGTCACGCTGTTTTCAAGTCTGCTGCCTGCTAGAGTTTCTAAAGGGCCGACATTTCGCCAGCCGTTCAATCTATCTGGATGGATATTGCCAGATTTTTGACTTTTTTTAGTTTCTTGTGTGAAGTTTATATCTTGACTGACTGCGTGGACAAAAAACTGTACTTCGCGATTTGTACTCCACTTCAAAAATGCTGTTTTCCCAATAAAATTTTTATACTTTTTGGGGGCATTTATTACTTCAAAAAAAACTGTACCGTAGGGCTGGCGCTGTTCGTTTGAGGGCAAAATTAAGCGCCCGTGCCAAAGGGCGATCGGTTTGTAGAGATAGGAAACTGATGCTGAATTTTCGCAGATAGTCTCCGGCTCAAAAGCTATTGAAATATCGCTTTTTCCTCCAAAAATAGTAGCAGTTAAATTTCCATCACTTTCTACAAATCGGGGTTCTAAAAAAACATTTTCCGGTTGTGCAATGTTAGCGGATAAATGACCAGTGTTTCTTATGGGCGAGCGTCTAAAGAGGTGATAGTTCTCGAATTTTACCTGCAACCAATTTAGAAAAATGCGAATAAAAATAAACGCTGTTAAACCAAAAACAACAGCTAAAATAATCAGCACCAAGGTCAAAATGAATTGGTTGAAAGACTGACCTGACACTAAAAAAATTGTTGGCCCTATCAAAGAAAATGCCGCCATAATATCTAAAAACGAGTTTTAGGTTCGATCCAGTCTGTGCTGGCTTGACTGCCAAAAACTAGGGGTTTGTCCTCGGTGACAGGTACCGTTTGCCCTGTCATATCCACTGCACAAAGAGGCCAAGATCGATCGCCCAAATTGCCTGCGCGGAACAGAACTTTTCCGGGACAAACTTGACTCCAACCCAACAATACAGCATGAGTGTAAAGACTGCGAGCGGGAGCAACGGTATAAGTGTAATTATCATTTTTGTCCCAAATGACACCGTAGTCGGACATATCGGAAGAGTTGAAAAGTGCTTCAAATTCGCGGGCGAGAATGCGGGAACCGTCTTGATTCCAAGAAACAGGCACTAAAATGGCGATCGTCCCGGACATATCTGTATCCTCGCTACCATACATCCCACTTTCCGCCAGTGGCGAAGCAGCCGCCACTGTTTGCAGTTCGCCGGTTTTGAGATTTTCCACAAACATGACGCTGCTAACCCGACACTGGGAGAATTCCGGCTGCACTTGCAACTCAATTCGACTGTAAGCTGCGTATTGGCCGTTAGTTGATACTAGGGATGGACTGCGATAATAGCGGAGGCCTGTGCCGGCAGTGGAGCTCACTTTAGCATGAGTGGCACTAATCCATTCCCAAGGAACGGGATAAGGGCTATTTAAAGGGTCAGTCATCGGTTTTTTTTCCAAAAGTTTTACTGAATTATCCAACAGATTCACGCTGGCACGCAACGGATTAGACACCCGGTTTCTGCCTCGATGCTTCGCCACCAAACCCCAGATTTAGAGAAACCGGGTGTCTTTTTGAGATTTTAGATTGGAGGACAAATCTAAAATCTAAAATCTCAAATTTCAAATCGGATAGGTAAGATAGTATCGAAATTAATCTGGTATTTACACTGAGAGGGATGAAATATGACGCGATCTTTTAACCAAAAACCTTCAATCCCCCCCACTCACGTCTCCAAGTCGCGGGGAAAAGGTTTGCTTGTACTGTCGCTGATTTTTCGACTGCTGCTGCTGGGGGTGGGCAGCGGTTTTGCGTGGGTTTTGGGGATGGCGATCGCTCAAATTTATCCGTCAGGCGCGACGGAAATGCCGCTGGCAGAGAGATTGCTGCGTGTAACTCAAAATTTGACCTCCAGCCCGAAACGCGCGCCAGCAACGCCAATTCCAGCGCTCCCGCCACCAACCGCTACACCGACTCCCCAGTCAAAACTCAGTCCTGCCCAGAGAGAGAAATTGCAGTCGGATTTGAGACAGTTGCAGGGTGAACTCAACGCGCTGATTGGTCGCACCGCGGCTTTGGAGAGTCAGTTGGGCAGCAGCCGCCCGACGGAAACTTTGGAAAAGCGTTTGCAGTTGATGTCGCGGGAATTGGCCGCGCCGGAAACGGCGGCAAGTGTTGCCCCTGCTTTACCGGCGATCGGCAGCAGCCCCAGTCTGAACCCTGAAACGGTGAATACTGCCCCACAGAATGCCAATAATCCGGTATTTGGGGGGGATGGGCTGATGGTGACTCTGCCCAGCGATGTTTTGTTTGATACTGGCAGCATTTCTTTGCGCGCGGGAACTAATGCGATTTTGGACAATTTGGTGGCGGAGTTGAGCAATCACGAGGGGGCAACTGTGCGCGTTGCGGGTCACACTGACGACGCGGGGGAAGCGGCGGACAATCGCAATGTGTCGTTTGCGCGGGCTCAGGCTGTGGTGCAGTATTTGTCGGGTGTACTCGGTCAGAAGTATCATTGGGTGGCGATCGGCTATGGGGAAAGTCGCCCTTCGGTGGATAATAGTTCCGATACTAATCGGCAGCGCAACCGCCGCATTGAAGTGGCAATTAGTCCTTAGTCAGCGGACTTGTGGATACTACATTTATTGCATGAATCTTTGATTGATAGTCAACCGCAGATGTAAGGCAGATAAACACGGATAAACGCAGATATTTTCCACAGAGGTGAGCGAATGCTTGCAATTGGAGTCTACTGTGTTGAATTCTCAAGGCGTAAGCTGCTGTTACGCTGAAGGTGTCAGAGGTGGCAAGTCAGAATTATTTTTAGCCCGATCTATTGTCTCTCGATGTTCGCTCCTAAGTTTGGGTTTTAAATACAAGTTTTCAATCAAAGCTGCCACTCCCGCAAACCAAGGTGGCACAATTACAGCTCCAATAATTCCTAATACTTGAACTCCTCCCAATACAGACAGCAGTTGATATAAAGGATGCACACCAACCGATGAACCAACCAGCAAAGGATCGAGGACGTAAGTTTCTAAATTCTGGATGATTACAAATAACAGTAATACCCACACAAGTACCCAGCCACCTTTCGCTAATGCTACGATTAATGCTGGTACTGCTCCTAACACGGGGCCGATGAAGGGAATCAAGTTGGTAACACCTGCGATCGCACCCAAGCCTAAAGCAAATTCCGGCATTCCCAAAATGCTCAAACCTGTGGTAATAAATATCCCTAAAATGCCCGAAACTAACACTCGCCCGCGAATATAACTCCCCATTCTTTGACCGATTGGCGCGGCTTGTGCGGCTAATCTTGTGTCCCAAGGTTTAGGGAAAAATTGCACCAAACTTTTGATTAATGTGTCGCTGTCGGCAACCATGTAACCTGAAATAAATAATGCTAAAACTAGGCTGAAGACCCCACCTAGAATGCCTCTCGTTAAACTGTACGATCGCAAAACCAGTTGTTGGCTCGATCGAATCAGCCAATTAGTCAGCGATTGAGTGTCCACCAACTGACCCACCAGGGTTGGGGCATCGTCGGTTAGGCGACTCAATACATTAGTTGCCACAGTTCGCAAACTTTCGACATAAACTGGTAGCTGCCGCAGCAGTAACTCTATTTGTTCGATTACCGTGGGCCCGATTAACACTACCGTCCCGCTAAATCCGCCGATGAGAGTTAAATAAACCATAATCACCGCCAGCCAACGGGGAACCCGCATGGTTTCTGCCCAATTCACGATCGGGACGATCGAAGCAGCCAGCACAACTGATATCATTAGAATTACTAGCAGGCTCCGCAATTGCCACAGCAGCACTAGCAGCAAGGACGATGCTACAATTAGCAGCAAGTTAGGTAAAGAAATAGTTATCCGCTGTTCTGACATAATTAAGTAATCAAGGTTTGTATTGGCACTTATGTCATCCCGCAGAGCGGGTTTATTTATATTCTCATTTACCAAATATATGTCGGGTAAAACCCGCACCTACTCATATTATAATAAAAAGTAACATCGGTTCAAAAAAAAATAATATGCAACCGCCATATTCAACCCAAGATTTATCCACCATTTCGTCTATAAAGTCACCAACGCTGTTTTACGAATGGCAAAACTATCGCTGTGCTTATGATGTTTATAACCCAACTACTGCGACAGAAGATAGCATCCCTTTGTTATTAATTCATCCGATAGGAGTTGGTTTGTCAAGAATCTTTTGGCATAGATTTTGTGAGAGTTGGTACAAAGCAGGCAACACTAATCCGATTTACAATCCCGACCTGCTGGGCTGCGGCGATTGCGAAATGCCGGCTGTGGCTTGCTATCCTGACGATTGGGCCGCACAGTTGCAATATTTCTTGGAAAGTGTAGTAAAAAAACCTGCGATCGTCCTCGTGCAAGGTGCTTTACTGTCTGTAGGCTTGGCTTTAGCAAAAATGCAGCAGGAAAGCGGCTCAAATTTAATTCGCGGGTTAGTTCTCGCGGGGCCTCCCGCTTCGGCGGTAATGAACAAACATTCGACAGAAAGACAGCAAAGAATTGTCTGGAATTTGTTAAATTCTCCCTTGGGAAATGCTTTTTACCGCTACGCCAGACGCGCTGAGTTTTTGCGTTCTTTTTCTGTGAAACAACTGTTTGGCGATGCGGCAAAGGTTGACAGCGAATGGTTGGATGCTTTGCAGGCTGGGGCGGCGAATCCTGACAGCCGTCACGCGGTTTTCTCGTTTTTAGCGGGGTTTTGGCGGCAGGATTACAGTAGCACGATTCAAAAGTTCGATCGACCCGTACTCGTTGTGATGGGAGAAAAAGCCTCAAGCATCAGTCAAGAGGGTAAGGAAGAGAAACCGGATGAAAGATTAGCGCAATATTTAACAACTTTTCCCAATGCGGAAGGTTTATTAATGCCGGGGCGCAATGTTTTGCCTTATGAATCAACCGCAGAATTTGTCGCGACTGTTGCGGAGTTTGTGGATAAGTTAAAGAAAAATTAAATCTATTTGTGGAGTTGTTATTTAATAATAACTGACACAGTTAATAGACCTCATCATGTGTCCCGATGTCGAGTAAAACAATGACTTCACTATTTGTTTCTGTATCCTCTTCAATCGAGAACACAATCCGACAATTATAGCCGCAAGAGCAGGACTGAAGACCATCAAGTTTGCCACCTAGTTTATGAGTACCTAGGTTGGGAAAAAATACATCTGCTTCCATTTGTTGAAGAGAGTCTTCAATACGTTGCTGGAGGTCAGGATTTCGTTTCACAAACTTGCGGAATGCTCGTTTGAATTTGGGAGTCAGAACCAGTGGTCTCATGTTTCGGACTCGTCCAAAGACTGGCGTAATGTTGAAATAACATCCTCGGCTGACTGCTGTCGGAATTTGCCTTTACGGAAATCAGCTAAGGTTTGTTGAGCATCCGCAGCTATTTCGGCGCGGATACTCTCGCGGTGACGGTTTTGCAGGATTTTTATCAGCATTTCCTGCTGTTCGTAGGACAGTTGCAAAGCAGTTTCTAGCACTTGGTCGAGGGTATTCATAGAACTAGGCTATTACCTCTAAGGTTGAACAACTTGCGAAGTTTAGTAAATTGTATCGCTTATTCCAAGACTAGGCTAAACTTCAAGAAAAATGCACTAAACTAGGTCTTGTCATGAGCGAGCGCAAAATCATTACGATCGAACCAGGTAAACGCGGTGGAAAGCCTTGCATCAGCCGAATGCGAATTACCGTGTATGATTTGTTGGGTTGGCTGGCTGCGGGAATGTCTCATACAGAGATTCTAAACGATTTTCCTGAGTTGACGGAGGAAGACTTTAGATCGTGTTTAGAATTCGGCGGTTGAAACCGCTTCTTGTCAAACAAAGTCTGCCTCCGCAGACTATGAATTTAGTTTCAACTCTGGTGCCAGATGGTTGTACCATCCTTTTGATCGATCAAAGTAATTCCATTATCCTTAAGTTCATTGCGAATGCGATCGCCCTCAGCGAAATTCTTAGCCTTTCGGGCATTTTTCCGCTGCTGAATCATCACCTCAATATCCTCATCAGTTAATCCGCTAATGATTTCAGGTTCAAGACTAAAAGATGAGTGATCGCCACCGATAGTCGCACGTGCCGGGACGAGATTGGTAAATCCTAGAACTTCGGCTAACTTAACAAGAGTCTGCCACTTTTGTTGCAAGACTTCCGAAGGCATTTCCGTTTTTCCCCCATGTACAATTATATTGCGTTCGCGCCGCAATTCCTTCGCCAATTCAAACACAACAGCTAAAGCATTAGGAGTATTGAAATCATCATCCATCGCTGCTATAAATTGCTGTACAGCCTCACTATCCCCTAGGGGCAATTTCAGAATTTTATCTAAATCCCAGCCCAATTGGGAACCGTGCAAATCACCAAAAACTAGGCTTTCTTTAAGAGTCTGCCAGCCATTTTTTGCAGAGGCGATCGCCTCTTCGGTAAAATCAATTTGACTGCGGTACTGCGCTGTTAACACAAACAGCCTCACCGCCATCGGTTCCACCGCTTTTGACTTCTCGCTTCCTTCACTCTTACTCCCCCCCTTACCAAGGGGGGGCTGGGGGGGGTTAGATTCCAAATCCCCCGACCAATTGCCCTCCAACAAATCGCGAATTGTAATAAAATTGTGCAAAGATTTCGACATCTTTTTGCCGTTGACAGTCACAAAAGCATTGTGCATCCAATAATTAGCAAGTGACTTGCCAGTCGCCGCTTCAGATTGAGCAATTTCATTCTCATGGTGGGGGAAAGTTAAATCGGAACCGCCGCAGTGAATGTCAATTGTTTCACCCAAGCAATCGCGCACCATCGCCGAACATTCGATGTGCCATCCGGGGCGACCTTTTCCCCAAGATGAATCCCAAGCAGGTTCTCCCGGTTTAGCACTTTTCCACAGGGCAAAATCTGATGAATCTTGCTTTTTTTGAGCTTCTATTTCTGCGGTTTCCAATCTACCGCTGGCCCCGGCCTGCATTTCTTCCAACTTGCGGCCAGAAAGTTTTCCGTAATCTGGAAATTGCCGAACATTGTAGTAAACGTCGCCGCCGGAAGCATAGGCATAACCTTTATTTTCTAACTCGTGAATCAGCCGTTTAATGCCGTCCATTGTATGGGTGGCGCGCGGATATTCATCTGCCCTGAGAATATTTAGCTTGTCCATATCTGCAAAATATTCCTCGATGAAGCGTTCCGCCACGGCTTCCATTGTGGAATTTGTTTCGCGGGCGCGGTTGAGAATTTTGTCGTCAATATCTGTAAAATTCTGCACGTAGCGCACATCGTATCCCCGCCACATCAGATAGCGCCGCACCATGTCCCAAACAATGTAAGCGCGGGCATGGCCGACGTGGCAGTAATCGTATACCGTAACGCCGCAGCAGTACATCCGCACCTTTCCTGGTTCGATGGGTTCAAAAGGTGATTCACGACGGGTCAAGCTGTTGTAAAGCGTTAGAGGCATGGGATTTGAGATTTGGGATTGACGTACTGCTCTAATTTATTATATTGCTGTTGGTGAATCTTTCGGTGTCACTACCAAACATCTGTTAAATCTAAGACAAACCCTGGTAACACATCTTCCCCTGACAAAGTGCTGGGATTATCTAATATTTCCACATCCTGATTTTGTCTGTATATTTAGACTTGCTTATTTTCGCGATCGATTAACCACCACAAACTTGCTCCATTCGCGATGTATTCCCGCATTTTTTCTCGCAATGGTTCCCTGTTGTCAGATTTAGATCGCAATTCTACAATAAAGTCTGCACAAAGGGGAGCGAAGCCTTCTTGTTCTTTGGGTGTGATAGTTTGCCACCGTTCTAATTTAACCCAGGAGGTATCTGGGGAGCGATCGGCCCCATTGGGCAGTTGAAAACCAGTAGAAGAGTCAAATACTACTCCTAGCTTGGTTTGTCGATTCCACTGCTACAGTTGTCCTGACACATCTTGGTTGCGTTTGCCTGTATCGCTTCCTGTGGGGGGCATAACAATTAATTCTCCTGTAGCTGTTCTCTCTAGTCTTAACTCACGGTTGACGGCAGCAATTTGCTGGAACTGTTCGTGAGTTACTTTGAAGGTTTGGGGAATGGTAATGGTGTTGTTGAGCATATTGTGCAGCCTCGCGCATCGGCTATTACCTATTGTACAGAGCCGAATACCGCAAATTCAATAATCTGCAAACGCCGATCGAACTCAATAATCGCTTTTAGTGAACCACCCCATCATTTTTTAACAATATTTTTTATACCCAAATCTGGAAAATTTATATATTCATTTATTAAAAGTCCTAAAGTTTATTAATTTTTAGAGCGGGAAAACTTTTATCACTAGCCACCGGATCAACAAGATAACGAATACTTTGTCAAAAACCGATTTTATCGATTGAAAAAACAAAAATTTTCCAGTATTCCTCAACATCAGCAATAAAAGCTGTATTATCCACTGTTAAATCCTCACCTTCATCAGCAGGTAAAGTCATATTCAGTCGAATAACACTCGCTTCTAGCGGCATTCGTCTTACTAACATTGTTTTCCTATCCAGCCGCTCAACTCTATATCTATTGGCTTTTTGGGCAATTTTTGGTGCGATTATGGGGTAGGGCGCATCCGTATCAAGAACAGCTTTTGTTCCACTATCTTCGACATAAAAAACAATAATAAATCGATTCGTTGGCTCGATAGTAATTGCCGGAATATAAGCATAATTAATCGCACCGCGCGCCAAATATTCTTCATCTGAGAATAGCTGTAGCTAATCATTTACCCGCTTTTACTGCTACCAAGTTACGGCGATATTTTTGCCAGTTTTCTCTCATCCGCTGGCGACTTGCTTGAATGTTTTTACGCTTTTCTATCACTGGGACTAACAGTAACTTTTGAGGTAGCGAGAATGTAAGCATACCGATAAATCTCTCCATTGTCCGGGTAATGACGCGCCGCTTCTATGGAAATCTCCTGGGTACTTTGCCAATTGCCAATATCTAAAGCTGCATCCATTTCTGGGGTAAAATATTCTGCTGCTGTGTTGTTGATATAGCAATCCTAAATGATTTATGAGATAATAGCCACGATCGCTACATAATTTGTATATGTTAGAATAGTTAACGGAATTTATCCAATCTAATCCCGATCCGCGCGATTTGAAACGAGAAATTACCGTCTCTATGCAGCTCAAAGGATATAAGCAACGCGAGATTCAGGAATGTTTATCAGTGAGTTCTGGCTTTATTAGTAAATAGACTCAGATATTCACCATGCAAGGTGTATCTGCTCTGAAGCTGGCTTATAAGGGTTCCGTGGGATATTTTAAAGTTGAGGAACGAGCAGCCATTATTGATGGGGTACGAAAAAAAATATGGGAATTTAGGAGAACTAAAAGCTTATATAGAAGAGCGGTATGAGATTGTTTTTAGTTCTCAGCAAAGTTACTATGAGATTTTTGACTCTGCTGGTTTAAGCTGGAACAAATCTCAAAAACGTAACCCTAAAACAGCTCCTGAACTGGTCAACAAAAACCTAAGAAGTGACCCAATGGTTAGATGCTCATCGCCAAGAAATCGAATGAGGTAAGTGGGTAGTTTTTTTTCAGGATGAATGTCATCTTCTTTGGGGAGATATCTGTGGGTATGTTTGGGGCAAGAAGAATCAAAGAGTGGAAGTCCCAATTGTGAATGAGAAAGAGCGACAGACTTACTTTGGTTCCGTAAATATTGCGACTGGTCAATGTCTAATTCAGGCATATCCAAAGGGAAATGGAGAACATACTATTAAATCTTTAAAGTATCTGATGAGCCAATATAAGGCTCAGCAGATAGCATTAATTTGGGATGGCGCTAAATATCATTCTTCAGCAGAGGTTAAAGATTTTTTATCAGTGGTGAATAATGGTTTAGATGAATCTGATTGGAAAATCACTTCTTTGAGATTTGCGCCCAACGATCCGACTCAGAATCTAATAGAAGATATTTGGTTACAAGCTAAACAATGGATTAAGGATTGCTATCATATGTGTAAGACTTTTGCTGCCGTCAAATGTATATTTAAGTTACTTACTCATTATCAGATATTTGATTTCGCTAAGCTTCACATTTATGGTAAATTCTCATAAATCATCTAGGACTACTATATTTGTTGTTATATTAGTTGATAGCTGGGGACTATTTGGGGTAGCTAACTTTTTGGCTGAAAGTCTTGCAGTTTGTCAGATCCCAAAAGACATATAGCACTACTAAACCAAAAGGGTAATAACGGGACGGAAAAACTAAAAAATCTGCTGCTTTCATCCAGTCGAGGACATCTTGATGGCATCACATCCGTTTATTTACCTGTGCCAAATAATTCTTTTTTGGTAGTAAGAATGTTTCGGGCTGAAAAATACATCAAAGCCACTAAAGGAATCACCAAAATCACTACGAAATACCAAGGAATACCTGCATAGATAAAAGAGTTAACCCAGAGATTTATCGTGCTGCTGGCATATTCATTAGCTTCAGAAGATGTATCTTGGATTCTGATAATTGGTCCATGGGTTAGCATCCGAAAAATATTACCAAATCCTGCCTTCAACATATCTATTGATTGGCTATTTTTCCAACTCCAAATAAATACTTTATCACCAATTAAACCGCGCTGTGTGGCATACTCCATCCGAAAATGCCAATTAGAAATAATTGATGATAACCCTAGAATAAAACCAAAAGTTCCTAGAATTATGGCAGTAACTTTTAAAAGTTTGTCTCTCAGTACATACTCAATATTGACCGCAAATGGTAAAAATATTAAAGGCAAAATAGTAATGTAGTGCCTTGGCCCCCATCCCCAAGCGCCATACCAACTTCTTAATCTACTGTGAAGTAGAAACCATAGTATTATTAAAGCACCAATGTATATGGCTTCTTTCTGATGTTCTTGATAAAATTTCTTAAACAGGAATGCAGACAAAATTAGTAAAGGTGCATAAATCAATAGACTTTTCCCTGGGCTAATGAGTATACCTGCTATTCCTACAAAAATATTTCCGTCTAAAGCGTTATTGTGTGCATATACTGCTGTTTGTACAGGCGATTTATAAAATATTCCTGTTCTAAGATAGTTATACCAACATTGCCACGCGATAAAAGGTAACAATGTTAATCCTGCTAAGAACAATCCCTGAATGCGTGTTGCTAATGTTGAGCGATAAACGATTAACAAATAAGCACAAGTTACTATGATGGCTAATATCATGGATATACGAGTGATAAAAGCGAATCCTAGGCAAATAAAACAACCAACTAAATACTGGGGTGTATTTTTATGCCGATATGTTAATAGGAGAAAAAAAGATACTGTCAACAGTGTGGCACAGAGTACGCCGTCATATAAGTTGCGAGAATAAGTCCAAAAATATGTAGTCAGTGCCAGACATAATGTTGCTAAAAAGCTGGGGATTTTTGCTATCAAAAATCTAGTATGCAATATCGCAAAGAAGGTTGTGGCTGTAATTGCTGAATAAACACCGGCTTGAAAGGATAAAATAAAATTTTGTAGTAATACTATTTTATCTAGAGCGACAAATCTAGATAAAACATTTTCTAGCATCACATTTATCAATGCTGTTGGTAGTATGAAAAGAGTGTTGCCAATTTCATGAGACCCATAAGCTTTGCCATTAGGTGCCAATTGAAATACTCCTGACGGTAACTTATCAAAACCTAACTGTCCGTGTTTAACTATTTGAACTGCGACTTTGTAATGGGATACACCTTCAGAAGTATCAAATCCACTATTACTTAGAGCAAATAACGCCCAGAAAAAAATAAAGACGTTGAAGTGTATTTGATGTTCGCAATAAATTTGACGACAAACTTGAATTAGTTTTTTCATTTTCCTTTGCCTACGAGCGCGAATTTACGAAAAGTCATGTAGTATGTTCTGACAGGACTTTTTTCTTGAATTAGAATGACAATTAAACAGATTTAGTGAAAGTGATAGCTGAAATTACACTTAACATTAGTCCCTCCCCAACCAGTGGGCCATACTGCAATACAATAAAATAAAGATGTCAAATGGGTTCTATAAATCATTAGATATAAAAACCTTTTATATTCAAATATACCATAAATTTTCCCAAGTTGTTTAAGGTAGGGATAAGGTTTATGTACCCATTTCCCGGCAATTGTATCCCACCATCTAGGCGGATGTGGTAGTGTGGAAACCTTGAAACACTAATACCCCGAAAGCCATACTCCTAAAACATCAGTATGTAAACTATCACCTATTACTACTACTTGTTTATGGTTAAGTTGTATATAAGCAATTGCCTGGTAAATGCAGAAGAAAAAAGTTTTTTTGCTGGACTAATCGCCTGAATGTTTAGACTGTGAAACCAATATTTGACTCGATAATGTCGTTTCCCATTTGAGAGAATAAACAAATGCAACCCTGCAAATTTTGTCTGTGTAATCCAATCCTCTGGACCCGGAGATAAATATACTGGTCATCTTCAGAGATGATCGTGTCGTCTAGATCGAGAATGATTCCTTTAATGCCAGATTCTCTCAAGCAGTTAATCTCAATTTGAGCTAGTAGATCTGCTCCGTGTGCCAATGTAGGAAGTTTTCTTTTGATTCCTATCTGGCGTAACTTTAGCAACAAATTCTTTAAATTTCCCTATTCCCAAAATGTTGATCTTGAAATTTTTAGTCGATTAGTGATTGATGTTTTAGCCACAAAATCGTAAAGCAGGTGAGAACCCAACCGATAACCGTGAGTAGTATTGGCACGTCTTTTAAGAGAACTTCTTCAGGTCTTTCACTGCTTCCTCCTTGCTCAATATTAGTATCACTGTTAAGAGAAATTTCCTGGGGTTCGCTTAGTAGTTGATAGCGAAAAATGCCATAGAGTAAAAATGGTATTGTCAGTAGCATCCAAGAAGTGGATGCTCCACGCATATAGGGGCCTGAACTCCAAAGTGCATAGGTTACAATTGTACTAGAAGTAACAACGTTTTCCATGCTATTCAACATTGGTAAGGAGTAGCGTTTGAGGACAGAACGAGGTGTGCTACCTTTGAGTTGTGTCAATCGCAGTTCTGCTTTGCGCTTCTCAATCCCTAAAAACAATGCTAGCATTGCTGTGCAGAGTAGAAACCAAGATGATAAAACTACACCTGTAGCTGCTGCACCACCAAAGGCTCTGAGAACAAATCCGGTGGCGATCGCGCCAATGTCCAAAATCACTATCCGTTTAAGTCGAAGATTATAAGCAACTTGCAATAAGGCATAAGCGGTAATGCTTGCACCTAACTGAGGAGTCCTTAACCAGCTAAGAGTCAAAGCGCTACCTAATAGCAAAACAGCCATCCCTATCGCGACGGGAATGCTAACTAAGCCGGATGCGATCGGTCGCTGACTTTTGACGGGATGTTGACGATCGGCTTCGATATCGACAAGATCATTAATTAAGTAGAAACTACTAGACGCTCCACAAAATAATGCAAAAGCCAACAGGCTACCTAGTAATGATTGTAAATTAATGCTAAAGGCAAACAAAGGTGCAGCAAAGACAATGAGATTTTTTGTCCATTGCCTTGGACGCAAAGCTTTCAAGTAGGCTAGTTTTCCTGGTAATAATAAAACATGATTTTTTGTAGACATACTCTTTGGGAATTTTATTGTTTAACATGATGAAGGAAAGTGTATTTTTTGAATTTCCGGCTTCATATTCTCGAACAAAAAATTCTTTTGTTTGATAGTTGAGAACACCAAAATATATTTGCCTTTGTCTCTGATTTGTCATGGGTACTTCTATTCTTACCTTAGTCTTTCCCCAAACATATCCACAGACATCTCCCCACAGTAAATGACATTCATCAATCATACACACGACAAGTTTTCCAGCTTCTATCTTGTCTCATTTTTCGGCCGAAATTCTCTCTATTTCTATCTTCTTTGTTTCTACCAATTAATGATTTTTTTGTTATTTTATTGAGTTTCCTTCCAGCTAATCTTTGCTTCATCAAGTAATTAATGTATAATAAGTTTGATTTGAAGCGATCATTATACTTGTCTTCTATATATTCTCGAAACTCCTGTAGGCTTAAATACACTTGAGGATCTAAGTAATTAATAATCTCCCGGCGTTGGGCTTGACTGAGATAGGCTTTTGACCCTTGATACTTCAGTTTTAATTCTTCAACTCCATTTTCGATAAATTTCATTTTGCATTGACTGATAAATGTTGCTGATACATTTAATATTTTTTGTATTTTAGAACAAGGCATCCCCTCAATCCACATCATTAACTCTCAAAGCTCAATTCATTTGTATAGGAGCGGGGTTGCTATCTATAAAATCATTTAACTCTTTTAAATGTTGTTGCTCACACATATTGTTTTTTTAATTAATATTTCCTATCCAAGTATTATACTCCACAACCATTATAAATTATAAAATTTTGTGAATCATTTAGGATTGCTATATAGTCCTGGACGCTGGGAGCCAAGAAACCGGGTTTTTTACCGAATCTGCGATGGTATAACGAAGTATTTTCGTAAAAAACCCGGTTTCGAGGAGTCGGATTGCATCGATCGCTGACATATCTAAACGATCGCCCCCACCCTCCAAATCCATCAAAAGCCCCCTATCGCAATATGTCATCAAATCCTGACATTCGCTTCACCACCGATCCCCCCTACTCCCTAAATGTCAAGATTCCCTGACAATTTGATCCCCAAAATCACGAAAATGCGTATAAGTACCCAGGATTGATGGAAAAGACCCCTTGACCCGATCGCAAGTTGTCTGCAACATTAAGTCATGACAAAGCGATCCCAAAGAAATGCTTGAATTAAGCAGGCCTGGGAGTCGAATAGCGCGTGTGCTGCTAGCACAGCGTTGCTAGCAGCACCGGTCGCACTCACAAAGTCGATCTTGTCAATCAAGAATCGACAGATAAAGCTTTATTTAGATCGGACGGTGCGCGCAGAAGCCAATAAGTCCAAACCCTCGATCGCATGGGGGACAAGACAAGCTAAAAACAAGCAAGGCTTCAAAGGTTGGAGAGATTTGGAAGCTCGATAATATGTGGATTTAAAAGAGTTTCTAACTCAAAAAGTCAACACATTTGTGTTGAAAGAAAAAATCTAACCCGCCATCCCAAATTAGTGGAGAACGAACTCATGGCAAAAGAACGCCCACCATTAGAAGAGATGACTTTGCGACAACTCCGCAGAGTTGCTAGCGAATGTGGAGTCTCTCGCTACAGCCGGATGCGGAAATCGCAACTCCTGGCATCAATTCAAGAAATTCAGCGCACCAAATTTTCCTACAGCCCATCTCGCAAACTAGAGGCACAAGAAGCAGTGGAAGCAGCAAAGTTTGAACTCGGTCAAGAAGATAGAACAGGCGGTTCTTTGTCGTCTGTAGACGAAGGTTTAGCAGATTTGCCCAACGGCTACGGCGAAAGCCGGGTGGTTTTAATGCCCCGCGATCCTGAATGGGCCTACACTTACTGGGACATTCCCAACGATCGCAAAGAAGAAATGCGCCGCCAAGGAGGACAGCAACTCGCCCTGCGGATCTACGACGTTACAGATGTTAACCTCGACACTCAAAGCCCGCACAGTATTCAAGAATATCCCTGCGACGAACTGGCACGGGAATGGTATGTGCCAATCCCCGTGAGCGATCGGGACTACGCGATCGACATCGGCTACCGCTGTGCAGATGGTCGCTGGCTGGTATTAGCCCGATCTGCCCAAGTCCGCGTTCCTCCCGTCTATCCCAGCGACTGGATTGAAGATCAATTCATCACCCTCGACTGGGAAGAAGAGTTGCAAGGCAAAACTTTCGCCGAACTGGTTCCTCCGGCAAAGAAAATGGCACAAGCAGCCAATGGCTTTGGTTTCAGCACCGAAAATGCTATCTACGAACAAATCTTCGGCATGGCAGAATCTGCCGAATCCATGCGCGTAGCGGGTTCTATCTTCGGTTCCATGCAGCACGTCGCCGGTTCGGTCCAGCAAGTCGGCATCCACGAACAAGCCCTCAGTTCCTACGTGTTCCCCTCCGGCGTCGGAATGTGGGCAGCTCCCACCATGTCCGGCCTTACCGCGTCAGGTGTCGGTATGTCCGGCCTCACCATGTCAGGTGTCGGTATGTCCGGTCTCACAATGTCCGGTTTCGGTATGTCGGGTGTCGGTATGTCGGGAGTTGGCTTTGCCGCCCCGATGCGCCCTCGCCAGTTCTGGTTAGTTGCGGATGCCGAACTGATCGTCTACGGCGCCACCGAGCCCGACGCTACCGTCTACGTAGGCGGACAGCCGATTAAACTCAATGCTGACGGCACTTTCCGCTTCCAGATGTCCTTCCAAGACGGCTTAATCGACTATCCGATTTTTGCAGTAGCAGCAGACGGCGAACAAAACCGCGCCATCCACTTGAAATTCAACCGCGAAACGCCAGAACGGCGCACCAATACCAAGCAGGATGCCGTTGTGGAATGGTTGGGCTAATCCCAAAGGTCGATCGAGCGGCGGGCGATCGTGCAGGTTTGTGCCAATTTTTGAACCATCACAAGGCATAGCCTCAGCCGATCGTGATTTGTTAAGGTTAATCCCAGACAACAACCCATAACACCCCCTATACACCGTTCTCCTGTTTTGAGGAGCGGTGTTTTTTGTGTTTAGAAGGAAGAAGGAAGAAGGAAGAAGGAAGAAGGAAGAATTATTTATTTAAATGTTCTCAATAGACTTGAATTGCATAAATCTTTGATTGAATGATCGACCGTAGATTACAGGCAGATAAACACAGATAAACGCAGATAATCTCAAGATAGTTGATGATTTTTGTAATAGGTTTAATATCTATCTGTAGATAGATGTTGATTTAACTCGCTATCTAATCAGTTCAATCAACATTTGCACTTTTGACTCAAGCATTATTAAGTAAGCTAAAGTTTACTTAAACTTTTATTGCATAAACTCGGTAAATCCAGCGAAACAAAAGAAAGCGAGTTATGAGAGAAATAAGGCGATCGCAGCGCCATTTCTCAAAAGCAAATGCAAAACATAAATTCCCCGCAGCAACGAAGCCAGAAGCGTCCCCGTCTTTTAGCCTTATTCGCTGCCACATTAACCGCCGTCTTGCTTTTATTTATTCTGCCGGCACTGACTCAACAGCCAGTCGTGCTCACCATGTTAATGCAAGGCCAAGACATTGTTAACTGGAAACCCTTTGTCAAAGAATTTGAACAGAAAAACCCCGACATTCGCATCAACCTCATAGAAGGGCCTTTTGACACCAACCTCATAGAAAATCTTTATACATCTGCCTTTCTTTTAGGCGAATCGCCCTACGACATCATCAACATGGATATTGTCTGGGTTCCCAAATTTGCAGCCGCAGGTTGGGTAAGCGATTTGACAGACAGAATTCCCCCGGAACAACTTTCCAAATTCATCCAAGGTAACGTCGAAGGCGGGCGGTATCGAGGCAAACTTTACCGAATTCCCCACGCTTCCGATGCCGGAATGCTTTATTACCGCAAAGACATTTTAGAACAAGCGAAAATTCCAGCCCCGAAAACCTTTGAAGAGATGGTAAAAATCTCTCAAAACTTGCAGAAACAGGGAAAAGCTACTTGGGGTTATCTGTGGCAAGGCAAACAATACGAGGGAGTATCTGCGATGTTTGTCGAAGTGCTCTCCGGTTTTGGTGGCTTCTGGGCCAACCCTCAAACTTTTGAAGTTGGGTTAGATAAACCGGAGGCAATTAAAGCAGTGGAATTTCTCAAAAATACGATCGCCTCCGGCATCTCTCCTCCAGGTGTCACCACCTACGGCGAAGAAGAAACCCGGCTTTTGTTTCAAAACGGCAAAGCGCTGTTTTTGCGAAACTGGCCGTATGTTTGGAAGCTGGCAAATGCCGGAGGATCGAATGTTAGAGGCAAAATTGCGATCGAGCCAATGCTCAGCAGTACCGGTAAAACAGGCGGTTCCTGCTTGGGCGGCTGGGGCTGGGGAATTGCCAAAACCTCAAAACATCCAGAACAAGCCTGGAAAGCAATTCAGTATCTTACCAGCGAGGAAACCCAGCGCAAATTTATTTTAGAAACAGGTTTAATTCCCAGTTACAAATCCCTATTTACCAACAAAGAAATAGTCGCCAAATATCCCCACTACCCGCAACTGCTAAAAGTAGTGGAACGGCCAGCTTTGCGCCCGCCCCTGGCACAATACGCTCAAGCTTCTGATATTTTGCAGCGTTATTTGAGTTCAGCTTTTACCGGGAGAATGAGTGCAGAACAAGCAATGAAAGCAGCAGCTAGCGAAACGCGCAATTTATTAGGCAGTTTGAAACAACCCCAAGCTTCGTAAGTCCTCAACAGGCTTTCCGGCTTGTTCCACAAAGAGTGAATTTTTTTATTGTGGGGCGGGCATCTTGCCCGCCCGAACAGGCTTTCGGGCCTGTTCCACAAAAAGTTAATTCAATTGTGGGGCATTGCTTCTAGCCCGCCAAAAAATAAATTAAAGGTGAAAATTATGCAATTAGACAAGATGCGACAGCGCGAACAAACAACCGGATGGATATTAGTAGCACCAGCTTTGATAATTCTGCTGCTAGTATTTGCTTACCCAATATTGCGCGCTTTTTGGCTGAGTTTATTCACCCAAAACCTCGGTACTGAATTAAAACTGGTTTTTTCTGGTTTTGCTAACTACAGTCGAATGTTAGGCGACGGGCGTTTCTGGCAAACTTTAGGCAACACCACAGTATTTACAGTCGTCTCTGTTTTGGTGGAATTAATTCTCGGTATGGGCATTGCCTTAGTCTTAAATCAATCTTTCACAGGGCGCGGCATTGTTCGCACAATTTCTCTCCTACCTTGGGCATTGCCCACTGCATTGATGGGAGTAGCTTGGGCGTGGATTTTTAACGACCAATACGGCGTAATTAACGACATTTTGAGGCGATTAGGATTGATTCAAAATAGCATTAGCTGGCTGGGAGATCCGACTTTGGCAATGATGGCAGTGATTACAGCAGATGTGTGGAAAACTACGCCCTTTGTCAGCTTGCTTTTGCTAGCGGGATTGCAATCAATTCCCGGTGATTTGTACGAAGCCCACGCGATTGACGGCGCGAGTAGCTGGCAGAGTTTCCGTCAAGT
This sequence comes from Microcoleus sp. Pol14D4, assembly GCF_036701245.1. Classification (NCBI taxonomy): domain Bacteria; kingdom Bacillati; phylum Cyanobacteriota; class Cyanophyceae; order Oscillatoriales; family Microcoleaceae; genus Microcoleus; species Microcoleus sp. Pol14D4. The sequence goes on along the minus strand of NZ_JAUBQM010000052.1, from coordinate 3,474 downwards.
TACTGTGCCCCTGCTGATGCCCCAAATTGTGATTGCTTTGCTGTTTCGATTTGCCCAGTCTTTCGGCATTTTTGACTTGATTCAGGTGATGACGGGAGGGGGACCGGCGGGGGCAACGGAGACGGTTTCTATCTACATTTACAGCACAGTGATGAGGTATTTAGACTTTGGGTACGGGGCGGCTTTGGTGGTTTGTACTTTTTTGCTGTTAGTGGCAGCAGTTGCGATCGCCGCTTACCTGTTATCGAGAGCCCGCATCAATGCAGCCGGAGGAAACTAAGACGATTTTACATTTGGGATTTTGGATTTGAGATAACCCACAGTTGCACATTTATTTGATTGGTATAAATTATGTCGATCGCCCGCGAACACCCCACGAAAAAAACCTTTAACATCCGGCAATTAATCTTGCCAATCTCAGCGCTCTTAATTGTTGCCTATTTCCTCGCACCTATTATCTGGCAGGTGCTAACTTCTTTTAAAGTAAATCCCGATATTTCGGCGATTCCCAACATCTACATTCCCAAACGAATTACTTTCGAGCATTACCTGTCGCTGTTCCAGCGCCGCCCGTTTGCCCTTTACATTTTAAATAGCGCTTTTGTTTCCATTACTTCAACATTGCTGTGTTTAGCAGTAGGCGCTCCTGCTGCTTACGCTTTAGCCCGGTTGCGGTTGTGGGGCGAGAGAATAATTCTGGCAACTGTGACGATTGTAACGCTATTTCCGGCAGTTCTGCTATTTTTGGGACTGCTGGAAATTGTCAAAGCTTTGGATTTAGGCAATAATTATTTAGCATTAATTATTCCTTACACCGCGATCAATCTGCCCTTGACAATTTTGGTAATGCGGAGTTTTTTTCAACAGTTGCCCAAAGATTTGGAAGATGCAGCTAAAGTAGACGGATACAACACTTTCCAAATGCTGTGGCAAATCGTGCTACCGATGACATTTCCCGCGTTAGTCACAACGGGAATTTTGACATTTATTTCAGCTTGGAACGAGTTTATTTTTGCACTAACATTTATGACTCGCGAATCTCTAAAAACAATCCCAGTCGCCACGGCTCAACTCAGCGGGGTGTCAGTATTTGAGATTCCTTACGGCCCGATCGCCGCAGCTACCGTTTTGGGAACTTTGCCCTTAGTTTTTCTGGTTTTGGTGTTCCAGCGGCGCATTGTTCAGGGTTTAACTGCGGGGGCTGTAAAAGGATAAATCGATTTTAGATTTTAGATTTTAGATTTTAGATTGAACTGGTTCCTGGGTTCTGGCTGGGAACGAGTCAAACAACACAGTCAACAGTCAACAGTCAACACTTTAAAAATCATGGCAAAATTGCAACTAAAAAACCTCAATAAAACCTACAGCCCTAAAGTAGTTCCCGTAAAAGACATTAGTTTGGATGTCAGCGAAGGAGAATTTCTAACCTTGCTGGGGCCGTCGGGGTGTGGCAAATCTACGACACTGCGGTTAATTGCAGGGTTAGAACAGCCAACTAGGGGCGAGATTAGAATTGGCGATCGCAATGTCACTTATCTCAGACCGGGCGATCGCGATATTGCAATGGTTTTTCAAAGTTACGCGCTTTATCCGCACATGACAGTATACGAGAATATGGCATCGAGCCTCAAACTTCGCAAAATCTCCTCCGGTGAAATCAATCGGTTAGTGACAGAAGTTGCAGCATCCCTAGGATTGACGGAATTAATCGATCGCAAACCCGGAAAACTATCAGGCGGACAGCGGCAGCGAGTCGCCCTCGGTCGCGCATTAGTGCGCCAACCGGAAGTATTTTTGCTCGACGAACCTTTGAGCAATCTCGACGCATTATTGCGGGAAAAAGTTAGGGCCGAACTCAAACAATTGTTTTCCTCTCAAAAAGCTCCTGTAGTTTACGTCACTCACGACCAAACCGAAGCAATGACGCTTTCTACAAAAGTCGCAGTTCTCAACAGCGGCAACGTGCAGCAACTAGACCCGCCACACTTAATTTATACCCGTCCTGCAAATCAGTTTGTAGCCGGTTTTGTGGGAAGCCCGCAAATGAATTTGCTCGTGCTTAAATGCCAGGGAAATTTTGCTGTGTTGGGCGATTTTCGAGTTCCACTCCCAAATATACCTACTGTGCCGCCAGAAATTGTGTTAGGAATTCGCCCGGAACACGTCGGCTTTGCAGATGCAGAGGCCGGCAATATGTCTGCCCCAGAGGCAATTAAAGGTGAGGTTTATTTAGTGGAAAACTTGGGAATGCAAAATTTAGTTAGCGTCCGAGTTAAAGGTTTGGAGTCAGTAACGGTGCGAGCTTTACTGCCAAATGACCGCCACTGGAATTCGGAAATTGTAGAGCTGGTTTTTCCGCCTCAGTTGCTGCACTGGTTTGACGTGAAAACGGGCGATCGCTTGCAATAAGAATTTGCTTTGCAGAGCATGATTGATTAAAAATTGTCTAACCCTGTGCTGAAAAATATTTTTTTTGCTTCTAACTAAGTTATGACTTTAGTTAGAGGTAGAACTATTTGGCTGCTGTTAAGGTGATATTCATGTGTGAAAAAGCTAATTGGCTGACACATAGGTGGCGTGTCTACCAGATTTTATCGCTAACCTATAACTCTATTTAGGTGGTTGATCGGAAGTTAAAGCTAAGTTGGCTTTACCTCGCATTAGCTGCTGATTTTGGAGCAAGTCAATTAGATGAAAAAATGTTGAAAATTATCACCACTCAACTTAGGGAGTATTACTGAGATGAATTTGATTTCCACAGCCATTGCTCGCATCAGTTCCCTGCTTAAGGGCTTTCAAATTAAGAGTTTTTTGAGTGTTGTCCTAGTCGGTTTTCTGGTGCTGACAACCACTGTTGATTCGGGACGCACTAACAAAGGTTTTGGCACGCAAGCAAGCTCAAAATCTGAGCTCAACAATCCTGAAAGACCCCAAACCACGCGCGAATGGAGGCAAGAAGCTCGCGAAACCTCAGACTCTCCCGGCGATCGAGCTCAGAAGATTGGCCAAGAGGCAGGAGCAGCCGTGAAAGAAATGGGGGAGATGTATCAAGACACTGCTAAGAGAAGTATCCGCGAATTAAAGGATTAGGAGCTCCACCTAAAAAATATAACACTGAGAAACCTGATTGCTTTCGGGGGGCAGCCAAGAGTGCTCGCCCTTCCAGGTTTCTGAACACCTGAAAAGTTTGACGTTTAAATAAGTTGAGCTACTTAATACGACAGACGCAATCAAGTAGGCGAGCATACATAAACTAGAACAGATGCTCAAAAACCCAGTTTCACCTGAGAAACTGGGTTTTTGAGTTGGAAGTCTTTTATGTTAAATTAAATCAAATTCGCGTTAAAAGCCCGTTGCTCAAACTAGGTGGTTAAAACCTGGGGGGGTGACAAAGAGGCCTAGGAGATAGACCGAATCAGGGTTGCAGCCCGCATACCTTGTTGGTAAAAGCGGCGTTTATTTCGAGTTAACTTT
>NZ_JAUBQM010000206.1:0-1169 GCF_036701245.1 Microcoleus sp. Pol14D4 | reverse complement strand
AAATAATGATACCAACATTCTACCTCATTCATTTAAAAAAACAACTAAGTTCAGCTCAATTGAAACTGATTGAAATCTTGCTACCCTTGATACAATCAGAAAAACAAGTGAGATTAGAACGACTGGCACGGGTATTTCCTTACCCAATTACAACGGAAAGTCGGCGTAGAAAACTACAAAGATTTCTGGATTTACCAAACTTAACTATCTCATTAATTTGGTTCCCCTTAATTAGTTATTGGTTGACCACTTATTGCCCCATTGGTACTCGTTTATCAATTGCAATCGACCGCAGTCAATGGGGCAGCATTAATCTTTTTATGGTGAGCCTAATCTGGGAAAAAAGAGCAATTCCCTTATACTGGTCACTGTTGCCCAAATTGGGAAACAGTAACTTCGAGTCACAAACAGGCAATTTACAGCAAGTTTTACCATTATTTTCCGAATATAAAGTCATCGTTTTAGGAGACCGTGAATTTTGTTCTGTCGATTTGGGAAACTGGCTGAGGGAAAAGGGTGTATCTTTTTGCTTAAGACTGAAGAAGAATCATTGTATCGAAACAGAGCATTTAGTTTGGCAGCGATTAGATGAATTAGGCATAGTGCCAGGAACCTCTTTATATTTTCAAGGTAAAAGAGTGAGGAAAACTCGACCTGCGACCGGATTTGATCTTGCTTGTAAGTGGAAAAGGAACTACGGGGGATGGAAGGTTGATGAAGCGTGGTTTATACTCACAGATTTAGGGTCATTGCCAGCAGCTATCAATGCTTATAAGCAGCGGATGGGTATTGAAGAAATGTTCCGAGACTGTAAAACAGGAGGCTACGATCTTGAAGGAACCAGCTTAAAAGGAGACCGACTTATTAACATGATTTTGCTCATGACACTTGCGTACACTTGGGCAATATTTCAAGGCACTGAATTGAAAAAAAAGCAGGTACAAAAATATGTATCTCGTCGCAAAGAACCTAAAAAAAGATATCGAAGACGCAGTACATTTGGTGTTGGTTTAGATGGAGAAAAGTGGGTCAATTATCTCGAACAATATTCTGACGAGGTAGAACAGTTAATGAAGTTAACTCCCAATAAACGCCGCTTTTATCAACAAGGTATGCGGGCCGCAACCCTTATACAGTCTATCTCGTAGACCTTTTTGTCACCCCCCCAG
>NZ_JAUBQM010000051.1:0-48308 GCF_036701245.1 Microcoleus sp. Pol14D4 | reverse complement strand
TTTAGCAGGCATTTACTTTTTCTGAATATCATTATGTTATATTATACCAATATGCGTTTTAAATGCACAACAGCTTAGTAGCTTTGGTTCTGGGAAAATGCTCGCTTTTCCTAAAAAGTAAAATATTTACAGCGTGAAATAGTAGCTTTGGTTAGGGAAAAATGCTCGATTCTCCTAACAGAAGTAGCGCTCCGACGCCCTAGCTAAGAAACATTTAAACACATTTACGCTATGCCAGGTCAGTTTTTAGAACAGCTATATCCGATCTATTTGTCAGTTGGCTGCAAGATAATGGTGACGTATTGGCAGAAGACATAGCAGGTTTGGACTATGTTTTGGATTAACATTTGTTTCAAGCACTCTCAGGTTTTGTGTGATTTGCTTGAAGTTTTTAGCAATCTGTGGGCTTTTCTGGTTTCTCGATCGGTAAATTTGTGCGAAAATTTCCTAGCCCCGGTTTAAATTGAAACGTCCCAAAGTGGGGACGATCGACCGCAGCGACTGGCTACGAGGTTCTCGCACCAAAATCAAAGGCAGCAAGCCTACCAGCCGCACAGCAGCCGAGAGGGCAAACAGTGCTCCCAAACTCATGCCCGGAAGTTCGGCAAGAAAGCCGCCGGCGGTAGTTCCCAAAGCCCCAGCTAATCCCGAAACCGCTGCGGCGATCGCAAAATAAGTCGAAGGTTGCTCGATCGACGCTATCTCCATTTGAATATTGTTAGTACACAGCCCGATCGCCCCTAAAGTCGTCCCCCCCAACAAGTGCAGCAGCGGCAGCCATACCCACACCGCAAACGGGTAATTGCCCGTACCCAACCACAACAAAGGCGTTATCGCCACCACCAGCCCCACCCCAATTAGCAGGGGGCGATTTCCCCAGCGATCGGCCAACTTGCCCCAAAACATCAGCAGCAGTAGATTTGCCCCAGAACTTAAGCTGGTGTAAATAGTTACCAAACTCACATCCAAGCTTAAATCTTTCAGCAGGTAGATATTAAAAAAAGGCGCGCTGAGATTAACCGCAAATGTCCACACACTGAAGTAAAGAATAAACATTAAAAAGTTAGAATCTTTCAGCACAGAAGGCACAAAATCTGTTATTTGCTTGGCTTTTTTCTCTGTAAGTCGATCGCTCTGTGCATCTTTTTTGTATACCTGGGGATTCACATCAACCATCAAGGATTGACACCCCAAACTAATCATTCCCGCCAAAACACCAACCAATAAAACAATACCGTAGCCCAAAACTGGACCGCCGTCCCAAGTTGACACTCCCAATCCCATCAACGGCACTCCCAGCAAAATGATGAGGCTGACAGCACTGTTGCGAAAGCCAAAATAGCGTCCCCGCAAGCGCTCAGGAACCACAGCAGCCATCCAACTGAACCAGCTAGAATTGGCAAAAGCAGCCAGCACGCTAGCTGCTACGACTGTTACCAGTGTCCATTGCAGCAGTTGGTGGAGGTCTGCGTGCTGGGAACCCCAAACAATTGCCACCGCCAGCACCAGCCACAGCAGCCGCGAAACGCTGAATATAAATAGGTTGTACCAGCGGCGGCTGGTTGTCCGGTCTGCTATGTAGGCTCCTAATGGTTGCAGGAGATTTACCACCATCGGAATAGCAAAGAATATACCTATTTCCACGCTAGTTGCGCCGAGTTGCAGCAAGAAGTTGCTCAGTAGCACGCCGGTGGTCGCCGACTCGAAGATAGTGGCAAAAACGCCGTCTAGAGTTGAGGCTTTCAGGGTCGATCGAACGTCTTTTTTGGAAAATTTGAGAGCTATTTTTGGAGAGAGAACGAGCTGAAATATTTTCGGATCTACTATTTCTACTATTTCTGCAGTCTGAAGAGATAGAGGTTCATTTAACTCTGCAACTGGTTCAACCATAGTCAATCGATTTTAGATTTTAGGTTTTAGATTGTAGATTGGATAATTGAAGTAACAGGGTTAGATAAAACCAGCCCCACCTTCAAGAGGCTAGCTCGAAAGTAGGACTGGCACGTCCGGGTAATTCAGATCAATATAAATGACTTGCAATCGCTAGGACATCAACCGGTTGGGAGATATAAATTTGCTAATTTTACAAAAGTAGGTTTTAGGGCTGAACCAGGAAGCGAGCGCAGCATTTCGCCTACCAAAAATTTCTCGAATTCCGCCTCAAACAAGTCTCGCAAAGGCGAAAACAAATTTCGCCTTTGCGAGCTCACTCGGTTCTCAAATCTTTACGGTTAGCGGAATCTATAGAATGAAAGACGATCGACTTGCCGAGTATAGCTGCTAACTATTTCTATCTAATTCCTGGAATCCGTTTGTTCAGTGCCAGCGCTCGCGATCGAGTCCGGGTTTTTTGTGAAAATCGCCCCCAGGTGCCGCTAAAGCTTCGGAGTGGGTTATTGGCGATCCTCTACTAGGGCTTCGCTAACGCACATCAAAAAAAAGTGTGACTGAGCTCGGCAACTGGTAGGACAAAATTATTACTTGACAAAAATTATGCTAACTGCAGATAATAGCAAACTCTAGAATTAAACTTAAACATTTGAAAGATATTACTGCTAATGTGTGATGTCAATTACCAGCAAATTTACGGATTTTTGTATTAGATTGTGACAAAAGCTCAACCTTTATCCGGGTATACACTGCCAGTATTTGCCTGTGCAGCCGCACTTGCAGCTTTGCGGTGCTTGCGTGAGGGTATCCAATCTGTTGATAGTGTATCAGTAAATTTACTGGAACCACAAATAACCGCAGAAATTCCGATCGAGCAGGCGTCTGTACTCAAAACTGGTACCGCTTTAGGAGTGACTCGCTCCGATCCGGGGGACAATCTCGATCTGACTCGCAATACCCCCGTTTGGGCAATGGTGGAATTGGGGAGAGAAGGAGAGGGGGAACAAATACAGATTGTTGGCGGGGAGGGAATTGGACATCATAAAGCAGGTGGAGGAGCGGCAATCTATGATTACGCGATGCGGCTGTTGCGATCGAATCTGAGCCGAGAACTCGCACAGTCCGAAAAAATTACTGTCACGCTGATTCTGCCGTCTGGGCGGCAACTAGCGGCCCGCACTTCTAACGAAGCTTTCGGTGTGGTAGAAGGACTTTCGCTGCTGGGTACAACGGGAATTTCTCAACCGCTGAGCGCCCCGGGACAGTTGGAAGTTTACCGCGAACAACTGCAACAAAAAGCCAAACTGTTTGACTGTTTGGTTTTCTGCATCGGCGAAAACGGCTTGGATTTGGCTCGACAACTGGGGATTAATCCTGAGAGGCTAGTCAAAACCGCTAATTGGCTCGGCCCGCTGCTGGTAGAAGCCGGATGTCAGGGGGTGCAGTCAATTTTGCTGTTTGGCTATCACGGGAAGCTGATGAAATTGGCAGCGGGAATTTTTCACACTCACCACCACCTCGCTGACGGGCGCAGGGAAATTCTCACAGCTTACTGTGCTAAGGCTGGAATGTCGGCTGATGCGTGTTCCGCAATTTTTGCCGCAGCAACAGCCGAAGAGGCTCTCGGACAACTGCGGGCTTTGGACGCTCAAACTGGCAACAATTGGGTCGATCGAATTTACGGCGACATCGCCCGACAAATAGACTTGCGGTCATCGGATTGCATTTTTACTCACACTAACTTGCACATCCCCGTGGGCTCGGTGATGTTCGGGCGCGATCGCAAAATTATTGTTAAAAGTGAAATAGGAGATACATTTTTGACCCAAATTTGTTAATGTAGTGTGAATATCCCTGAATTCTGTTGAAAACATCGCTCAGGGATAATATTTAACAAGTAATAATTCTTTGTCCCTAGACCTTAATTATACTAGGTTGCTTGGGGACGCAGTTTCTGACGCCAGAGTTTAATTAATTAGGGTAAGGATTGAAGTAAATCTATGCTTGCCCTCGACCCTATTAATAGACTGCGAGCGCTGACTGCAATCTAGTATAAATAAGATTTATTCCTAGCGACTAATGCTTGCTCGCCTTCCTCAGCCTTGTAGTGAAGCCGCTACAAATACATCCCCTAATTTCTGCCCAATTAGCAATTAGCAATTACGCAATAACCGTGACTACTCAAATAAAAACTGAATCAGACCTCACCAGCTCTTCTCTGGGGCAGATCGATCGCCAGACGATCGTGATTCTCGACTTCGGTTCGCAATATTCCGAACTGATTGCTCGTCGCATTCGCGAAACTCAAGTATATTCAGAAGTTATTTCTTACCGGACTACGGCAGAACAGTTAAAAGCTATCAATCCTAAAGGAATTATTCTTTCAGGAGGTCCGAGTTCTGTATACGATGAAAAAGCACCCCACTGCGACCCAGACATTTGGAATTTGGGAATACCCGTGTTGGGAGTGTGTTATGGGATGCAGTTGATGGTAAAGCAGCTCGGAGGCACGGTAGAGCGGGCTAAGTTAGCCGAATACGGCAAGGCATCGCTATTTATTGACGATCCGACCGATTTGCTGACAAATGTCGAAGAAGGCAGCACGATGTGGATGAGTCACGGAGACTCGTGTTCCGAGTTACCGTCGGGTTTTGAGATCCTCGCTCACACAGACAATACTCCGTGTGCTGCTGTTGCTCACCACGAGAAAAATTTGTACGGGGTTCAGTTTCACCCAGAAGTAGTTCACTCGATCGGGGGAATAGCTTTAATTCGCAATTTTGTTTACCACATTTGCGAGTGCGAACCGACTTGGACGACTGCTACCTTTGTGGAGGAATCTATTCGCGAAATTCGAGAGCAAGTGGGAGATAAACGAGTTTTGCTGGCTTTATCCGGCGGCGTAGATTCTTCTACTTTGGCTTTCTTGCTGCACAAGGCGATCGGCGACCAACTTACCTGTATGTTTATCGACCAAGGGTTTATGCGGAAGTATGAACCAGAACGGTTGGTAAAATTATTTAAAGAGCAATTCCACATTGATGTTGAGTATGTTAATGCTCGCGAACGCTTTTTAGCTCAACTTGAAGGGATTACCGATCCTGAAGTAAAACGCAAGCGGATCGGTCACGAATTTATCAACGTATTTGAAGAAGAATCGAAGCGTCTGGGCCCCTTTGACTACCTCGCACAAGGTACTCTTTATCCTGATGTGATTGAGTCGGCTGACACTAATGCAGACCCGAAAAGTGGCGAACGAGTTGCTGTTAAAATTAAAAGCCACCACAACGTCGGCGGTTTGCCGAAAGATTTGCGATTTAAGCTGATTGAACCGCTGCGAAAATTGTTTAAGGATGAAGTGCGAAAAGTCGGGCGGTCGATCGGGCTTCCCGAAGAAATCGTGAACCGACAACCTTTCCCCGGCCCGGGACTGGCGATTCGGATTATAGGAGAAGTTACCGCAGAGAGACTAAATATTTTGCGGGATGCTGACTTCATTGTTCGCCAAGAAATTAACCGGCACGGATTGTACGGTGAACTTTGGCAAGCTTTTGCAGTTTTGCTGCCGATTCGCAGTGTAGGGGTGATGGGCGATCAGCGCACTTATGCTTACCCGATCGTTCTGCGGTTTATTAAGAGTGAAGACGGGATGACTGCTGACTGGGCGCGGGTTCCTTACGATTTGTTGGAACTGATATCGAACCGGATTGTGAATGAGGTTAAGGGGGTGAACCGGGTGGTTTACGATATTACTTCTAAGCCACCGGGAACGATCGAGTGGGAGTGATTTCTAGTTAGCGATTAAGTAGGCGGACTAATTTTTTTGTCTGTCTACTTATTTTGATTTGGGATAAAAAGTCAACAGTCGTTACTTGTTGAGAATTGCTTGAAGAAGAGGTACTTCTTCCTATGAAGGTCTGAAACTTTGGCACAGCAGGAAGTTAAGACTCGTGAAAGACGAAAATTATCACGGTGTGATAGTCAAAGGGCGGAAGGTGGGTTGTAGTTGTTCCACCGCTGCATAGGTTTCAAGGTTGTGACTTCCATCACTTGTAATACGGACTTGGTTCACCGAATATTTTCAGTATTATCACGGAAAAAAACCAGCACTATCACTTGCTCTTAGAAGAAACCACGAGATGATTAAGGTGTCGAGTTCAAAACAATCCCATGTCTCCAGTTAATCTTCTCCCCGGCGCTATCAACGAATTAATTGCCACTGTCACCGATACTCACCGCGTTACCAAAGCTGACCGCTACGGCATGATGGCTGCCATCCTCGATGAGTCAATCAGTGAAGAAGAACGCGGCTCGCTCGATCGTCTGATTCGCTCCCTGGTCAAAGGTCGGGTTCAAGTCAGTGACGAACTCTCCATCATCTCGTAAGCAGAAAGCTCGTTGAGAACTCGACACTCTACAACAGCTTTCGATTGGGAAAGTTTAGACCAGTCACTGATATTGCGATCGCCCTCTACAAGGATAGCTTTTTGTATAATGCACTTTTGACATAGACAATTAGCGTTCGCAACTTCATAAACATTATGACGGATACCATCCAGCATCTCATTGAGCCACACATTCAAGATTTGGGTGGATTCCAAGCCCGCCGCTTGCTTCCCTCAGACGTTTTAGCACTGGTAGGCCCGTTCATCTTTTTTGACCATCTGGGCCCTGCGGTGTTTCCACCCGGCCGGGGTGTGGATGTCAGACCGCATCCGCACATCAACTTAGCAACCGTCACCTACCTGTTTGAAGGTGTTTTGCTCCATCGTGATAGTGTCGGCAGCGTTCAAGAAATCCGTCCTGGTGCGGTGAACTGGATGACGGCAGGGCGAGGCATTGTCCACTCTGAACGCACGCCTGACGACGAGCGCAGCAAAGAAGCCATCCTGCATGGCATTCAAACCTGGATAGCACTTCCCGATGAATACGAAGAAACCGACCCCTGGTTTCGGCATCATCCGGCTTCTGAGTTGCCTGTTTGGGAGGATGCAGGAGTTTCGTTCACTCTAATTGCCGGTGAAGCCTATGGTCGTACTTCCCCAGTTCAAATATTTTCACCCATGATTTATCTGGACGTGCAACTGACTGCTGGCAAGCAATTTACCTTACCGGGCCATTACAGCGAACAGGCGGTTTACAGCGTAACAGATGGGCTTGTTATTGATGGAGAGCCTCTGGAACAACATCGGTTGGCAGTTCTAAATTCAGGCGCTGAAGTAAACATTTCTGCTTCAGGCAAGGCTCGCTGTATTGTGATTGGCGGTGAACCTGTTGGTGAGCGGCATAAGTGGTGGAATTTTGTTTCGAGTCGGCACTCGCGCATTGAGCAAGCTAAACTCGATTGGAGAGAGGGACGGTTTGGTCAGGTTCCCCAAGAGACAGAGTTTATTCCGCTGCCTGAAGAGCCACCTTCTCAAGCAGAGCAACCGTTGTGAATAACTGCAGCGATTTAAATTAAAAAACAGTTTTTTGATTCAGAATTCGTCTTTTTCACCTGACGGGGTTGTCACCCCGTCAGATTGGTGGATTGACAGCCGGGACAAATCATAATTTTTTTACTTGATTAGAGGTTTTGTTTATACAATAAATATGCAACGCTAATTAAGTAGGTGAGAATATTGTAGGGATGATTGATTAATTGGCCCTAGAATTTTAGGATGGTAATTATATCAAGTCTGAGGGAGCGATCGCAATACCTGAGACTCTGGAGGGTTGACGAATATTTGCATTGGGAATCCGAGTTTCGGGTGAACCCGTCCCTAAAGGATTGGAATGCTTTCGTAACTATCGACCTATATTCCGCTTCATTCGATCGAGTTCTTCGTCAGCTTCCCAGCGCTGAAACTTTTCTTCTAAAGGGTCGGCAGCCGTAAAACTACTATAATTAGAACTCTGATTCCAACCCTTTGTATCCCAACTCTGCTCTGTTTTAGTGGTAGTTCGAGTTGCTGCTTCTGCAGCTTTTGCTCGGACTTCTTTTCGCCGTACTTGAATTTGGCGGTACAGTTCTTTGGCTTTTTCAATCCGTTCTTTGCAGCCTTGCATTTGACCCCAGCGCTGATTTCCCTGACGCAGCAAAGCGGCTTGCCGCTCTTGGGCGGCTTGAGCTAAATCGAGCCTTTGAGCAGCTTTAGCTTTGTTGATGCGATCGTTCCAGCGCTGAATTTCTTGGGCGGCGGAGAGAATTTCGGCTTGCAGTTTTTTCTCTTGTTTTTGGATATCGAGAATCAGCCGCAGAGTGTCTTCTTCTTGTTCCTTCAGTTGTTCTTCTATTGCCTGCAATTCCAGATGGGGATTGCTACGCAAAAATTCTTCTAGTTTGGTTTCTAGAAAGCGGCTGAAATCATCAAATAAGCCCATTTTTTATAATTCCTCAGTCATTAGTCCTGGTGATTAGTCATTGGTCATTAGTTATTAGTCATTTGTTCTTAGTCACGGGAGATCGATTATTGATCCTGAGTTGTTAGTTATAGCAGAAGAAAGTTCGGCCACGAATTGGGGAACCGATTTAACGGATAGAAGCAAGAAGTAATAAGAGCAATGATTTCAGCAATTAAGAACGTATTGGAGGTTCCTATATTATAACTTTTTTCACTGCTCGTGATATTATACAGCCCGATCGCTGCCCATTACTGATTACCGATGACCTAACTAATAACTAATGACTGATGACTAATGACTGATAACTGATTAGAACTTTTGGCCGACAAAAACCGATCGCACATCTCCTCCCTTGCGGATAACGGCTTCTTGATTTTTGATTTCTGCCAGGGTCCAACCGCTAGCGCCAATGCTTTCGCCGACATAAATTCTGCGGGCTACGCCGTCTACTTCAAACAAAGCAGCCGATCGATCGCCCAACTCCAAAATCCCTACCAGCGTGTGGGCGGAAGTCGGGGCGCTGCTGACAGCCGGTGCGGATTGCTCGGGGGCGGGTGCGGATTGCTGGGCTGGGGGCGCGGGTGCCGGTTCGGTTTCGCGAGCCAAAATCTTTGGCTGGGGAGACTCCGAGGGGGAAGAGGAAGCGGCCAGGGGATCTCGAGTTCCCGCAGCGGCAATCGCGCGACCGGAGGCGGGAGCAGCCGGCGAGGGGGAAACGGCAGCGGTTTGAGGAGCAGCCGGAGCAGCAGCTACCGGAGCAGCCGGAGCCACAGTCACCTGAGCGGGGGGAGGGATGACTACAACTTGGGGTGCTGGTGCTCCCGGCTGCGAGGCAGCTTGTTCGAGGGCATTAGCAATGCGGTTGACTGCTGTCGAAAGACCTGCGGTTGCCGGCGGCGCGCCGGAAATTGGAATGCTCGGCAGCGTCCCTGGGATGGGGGCTCCGGGAACTCCTGCAAGTTGGGGGTTAGCCCGGGGTGCTTTTTTTTGTTCGATCGCTTCTAGCGAGCGCTGCACGTATTCGACAAACGGGGTGTCTGGTGCTGTTTTGCCACTTTCTGCGGGCCTCTCTGGTGCGGAGGCGGCGGGCAAGCGCACCAGTCCCGACCGGCTTGCCAGCCACAAGCCCATGACTAGCAGCAGCGACCCACATGCTGCTCCCAGCAGGATTCTGTCGAATGATTGCTTGGACTGCTGTTTTTTCGCTGTTTCTAGGGCGACTTGGCGGGCGATCGCTTCTACGTCTTTTTCGCCCCCCTGCGGCTGGGGGGGTGCCAACTGCGACAAAACTATTTGAGGTACAGAGATCGACTTGAGCGCCACGAATTCAGGCTGCACTGGTTCCGATGGCAGTCCGTCGCTGCCGTCGAATGATCGATCGACTCCTTCAAACAGTTCGTCCATCAACTGATCGGCGTAGGACTCTACGGCCACTGCTTCGGCTGGCACTGTTTCCACCGTCGCCCTCACGGCGATCGGATCGGACGCTGATTCCAAAGACATCTGTTTGGCGATTACTTTTTGAGGCATAGTTTTCTCTGATTCGCGCTGCTCGACAACCCTGAGACTGTTAACTTTTGACTTCTACAGGATACTTGTGATGTTGACCAATTCTTGGCTCAGAACAGGTCAATTGTATCTCACTCATCACCATATTTTTAGTCCTCGGCCAACTTACTTTGCCCGATCGACTTTTTTTTTACCTGTTTTGGGCTTTTTAGTCCCTGTTTGCTGCTGCCAGTCTTATTTGCTTACGCTGGCTTTTACTGCATATTCTACTGCTTGTGTCAACCCCACCCTCCGGGTCTTCACAGTTTTTGACATACAGCTTTACTTGAGGCTCGCAAAAAAAGCGGGTTTTTTGCCGCTGTTTCCGATCGCCTTGCAGTTTTAACAAGGATTTTAGACTTTTACTCGTCTTAAGTTTGTTGGTCAGTTTGCTTGACAGTAATAACAAGCAACCGATTTTATAACTTTAATACTACCATAGCTTCATCACACTTAAGTAATAAATTGTCAAAGGTTGCCAAATTGTCGGCTAAATAAGCGCTATTCCTAAGATTTTTTTACAATACTATTTTTGGTACAAAAAAGAAAAAAATATTGAATTTTGTCAATATATATTTGTTTCAGCATGAGATTTTTTAACTCATAATTCCTCTAGCTCCTGTCATTGTGAGCAGGAGCTAAAGACAACGCTCGGACAACCCAAATTAACCCACCCGTTCCGCCAATTCCAACCAGCGCTCAGTCGCCCGATCGATCTCCTGCGTCAACTGAGCCAAACGATCCGATAACTTCTTCATCTCTGCAAACCCGCTCGGAGCATTGTGAGACAAAATCTTCTCAATGTCTTCTTTTTCAGCTTCCATCTGCGGAATTTTACTTTCTAATTGTTCGTATTCCCGCTTTTCATTGAAGGAAACTTTGGTAGATTTTTGAGCGGAATTGGGGGATTTTGAATTGTTAGATTCAACGGTGCGTGTAAGTTTTTCTTTTTCTTTTTGCCCTTGAATTTCCTTAACTTCTTCGGCTTTCTTGTAGTCTAAATACACCGAATAATTGCCGGGATACAAACGCAAATTGCCGCCAGGCTCCAAGGCGAAAACCATGTCGATCGTGCGATCGAGAAAATAGCGATCGTGGGACACCACTATCACGCAGCCGTTAAAATCTTCGAGATAATCCTCCAAAACCGCCAAAGTCTGCACGTCTAAGTCGTTTGTCGGTTCGTCCAAAATCAGCACGTTCGGCGCACTCATCAGCACTTTCAACAGAAATAACCGGCGCTTTTCCCCGCCCGAAAGTTTGTTAATCGGTGCATACTGTTGGTTCGGTGGAAACAGAAACTTCTCCAACATTTGAGAAGCGGTAATGGTTTCCCCATCCGCCGTTTTCACCAACTCTGCCACACTTTGCAAATATTCAATAACTCGCTGGTCTTCGTTGGGTGTCAAATCCTCTGAATGCTGGTCAAAATAACCGATATGAATGGTTGTGCCGATTTCTACAGTACCCGAATCCGGCTGAATGCGTCCGGTGATGATATCCATCAGCGTCGATTTTCCCGCACCGTTGCAGCCAATAATTCCTATCCGGTCTTCGGGTGTGAAATTGTAGGTAAAATCTTTAATTAAAGTGCGATCGCCGTAAGCTTTACTGATATTCAGTAACTCAATCACCTTCTTGCCAATCCGGCGGCCCGCTGTGGCAATTTCGACTTTGCCGTTGGCTGTTTTGAACTCCTGGGCTCGCATATCTTTAATGCGATCGATCCGGGCTTTTTGCTTGGTACTGCGCGCCTTCGGCCCGCGTTTGAGCCATTCCAATTCGCGCCGCAATACACCCGCGTGTTTGCGAACACTGCTGGCGGCGGATTCTTCAGCTAAGGCTTTTTTCTCTAAGTAATAAGCGTAATTGCCAGCATAATTGTAAAGGTCGCCGCGATCGATCTCCAGGATGCGATTGGTAACGCGATCGAGAAAATAGCGATCGTGGGTAATCAGCAGCAATGCACCGCGATAGCCGTTCAAATAGTTCTGCAACCACTCGACAGACAGCGCATCCAAGTGGTTTGTCGGTTCATCCATCAGCAACACATCGGGCTCGGACAACAAAGCCGTTGCTAAGGCAATTCGCTTGCGGTAGCCGCCGGACAAGTCGGCAATTTTCGCATCAAAATCCTCAATCCCCAACTTGGTCAAAATCAATTTCGCCTTGGTTTCCAAATCCCACGCATCCACCTCATCAATCCGTTCAGACACTGCAGACAGACGCGCCATCAACTTGTCTGTATCGCCTTTGCCGTGGGAGAGTTGAGCGGAAATTTCCTCGTATTCCCGCACTAAAGCCATTTGTTCGCCACTGTCGGCAAATACTTGCTCTAAGACAGTGTGATTTTCGTCTAAATCCGGCTGTTGGGGGAGATAGACAATTTTAGATCCTGGATTGACCCAGCGATCGCCAGAGTCGATCGACTCCATACCCGCAATCATTTTCAGCAGCGTTGATTTGCCGGAACCGTTAGTGCCGATGAGTCCGACTTTATCGCCTTCATCCAGGCTGAAACTGGCATCTGTCAAGAGTTCCTTGATGCCGAAGTCTTTTTTGATCGATCGCAGAGTAAAAATAGTCATCTGTATAGAAAGTCATTTACCTGACTTAGTTTAACGCAAGTTCGATCGAGTCCGGCTGCATGGATATGGTCTGTCGTTCCCATGAAACTTCTTTAGGACAAAGGTCAACTTGATTTTTCCGACTACCTAAATCTTGATAAATGTTAAAAATGTAGTAAAATTTCTATATTAATATCTTATATCTTCGTCAATTAAATATATGGAACATATGGAACTAAATGAACTTAAGGAGCTTGTCCGAAGGGGAGAGTTTGGAGCAATTAGTTTGGATACATCAATTTTTGAGGCTCAAGGGTTAAAGCTAGAGTCTGGGCTGCTTAAGCAATTAGATCAATTTCTCGATAGTTCTACAAAGTTGATTATCTCCGAGGTGGTTAAAGAGGAAGTATTATCGCATCTAACTAAAAAAACCAAAGAGGCACAAAAGGAGATTGATAAATCCCTCAAAGGCACTAAGGATTATTGGCAAGTTGAGGATGGTGATATTGAAGACATAAAAAACTCACTTTTCGGTGGACGTGAAGCACAAGAAGTGGCATCTGAGCGCTTTAGTCAGTTTATAGAGGCTACATCTCTGGAGATTATCGAAGCTCAAGATTATTTAATAGTCAGCGAACTAATACAAAAATATTTTAGATCCCAACCCCCTTTTTCTGAAAATGGTAAGAAAAAAAATGAATTTCCTGATGCAATTGCTTTAATTTCTCTTGAAACCTGGGCTAATAAAAATCAAACAAAAATTATTGTTGTTACATCTGACAATGACTGGGAAAACTTCTGCAAAGGCTCTGAACGACTTTACTCTAGTGATGATTTTGCCGGCGTTTTAGGGCTATTTCAAAATGCTGATGATCTATGTAGACATTTATCTCAACAATATGAAAATGGCGTTCTTGAAGATGTAAAACAAGCTGTCTTTAAGGCTTTAGATTATAAAATTTGTGAAATGGATATTTATCCCGAGGCTAACTCTTCTTTTAATTATGAACAAGAAGTAACACAAATCAAGGTTACCAATTTTGAATTTGAATTGCTTGAGTCTCCTAACATAATATTTAGACCAGTTAATTTTGATGACAATAGCTTGATAGTTGAATCAAAATTAACTGTTGATGTCAATGTTGAGTGCAGTTTTTCATTTTATGTCTACGATCATATCGACAAAGATTATGTTGGAATAGGAGGCTATAGCCTAAATACTCAAGACAATTTGGAGGTGGAGGTTTTAATTACATTTGCAGGTGATTTTAAAAGGGTTGGTGCACAGGTCAAAGTAGATGAGGTTGAAGTGGAGATGAAAACACCTGTCAGCATTGATTTTGGGGATATTGATCTAGATTGGGGAGACGAAGATTAGGACTACTGAAAAGCGGCATAATAAACTGCGTACTGTACAACACCTCGATCGCTCAATTCGATCCGGCTCTCGGTGTCATGGCCGTAAATAGCCGAAACTCTGTGCTGCGAATGCCTGTGGCTGTTGAACTTATACCAATACGGCAATGCCTATAATCGATTTGTCAGAGCTGGATTGTGCCTAAATAGCAATCACTCTTGTCTTAGCGTCTGAATCAGATTCAGGTTTTGCAATCACCCGACTCTCCACATCACTACCAAGCGCGTTTAAGAACCGGAACAGGCGATCTATTGAAAACTCAGATAGTTGACCACGCAGCAAATGAGTTATTTTAGAGCGATCGATTCCCAGGCGTTTTGCTGCTTCAATCTGGGTCAATTTTTGTACTGCGATTAATTCACTAATTTGGCGAACAAGATCCGCTTTAATCAATAATTATGAAGAATTTGGTAGCCCTAGATCGGCAAAAATATTGCCACTACTCGATCGCACCTTAATTTCCTCGCTCATTTTTCTCCTCATTTAGGGTTGGAACAGTTATTAGATCATAAGACCCACTATTACGATCTGGGATGAATATGGCATTATTCACGAAGCCATGAACATTTTGCCATAGGACGAGCTAAAGATTAGTGGTATTGAAGCTTTGGCAGAACTTAAAGACAACGAATCTCACAGAACAACAAAATTTCCCAACAAGGAAAATCGTTAGCTTTGTTGGTAAGTGCAAGCGATCGCCGATCGGTATAACGCATCACTGCAACCGACCTTATGCTAAGTTATTTTTGGAATTAGAAGCGATCGACCGCGCCAGCAAAAAAGGAGGATGTACAAAAATGGGTAAAGGCAGGTTAGAAGCATTCAGCGATGGTGTAATCGCCATTCTCATCACCATTATGGTGCTGGAATTGAAAGTGCCCCATGAAGCTGATTTAGCTGCGCTGCGTCCGCTAGTTCCAGTATTTCTGAGCTATGTACTCAGTTTTATTTATCTTGGTATCTACTGGAACAACCACCATCACTTGTTACAAGCGGCTCGCCACGTCAATGGTAATGTGTTGTGGGCTAATTTGCATCTGCTGTTCTGGTTGTCACTCATTCCCTTTGTCACTGCCTGGACAGGCGAGAACCACTTCGCGGCCTGGCCAGTTGCGCTTTATGGCACAGTGCTGTTGTTGGCTGCGATCGCTTACTTCATTCTTACTCGTGTTCTTATTTCTCACCACGGTAAAGATTCCACTCTGGCAATCGCACTTGGGCGAGACTTTAAGGGTAAAGTATCAGTGGTGATTTATGCCGTAGCAATCCTGCTTTCCTTTGTGAACTCATGGTTGGCTTTCATGCTGTATGTTTTAGTTGCAATAATGTGGCTTATCCCCGATCGGCGTATTGAGAAAACTCTGAATTCGTGAAGAAGATTCCACAAAAAGCCATTCCAGCCAGCTAACACTTCGCTTTACCAATTAACAAATTATAATTCATCAAGACGGACTTTTTGTTGAACCCGGTCAAGGTCGTTCTTACTACTTTGGTCGAGACCTCTATACCTTCAAGGCAGTTGGTGAAGAAACAGGGAAAACCTATGGGCTTGGTGAGGTAATTGTTACACCTGGTGACGGTACGCCGACCCATCGGCACCACCGAGAAAATGAATCATTTTATGTTCAAGCTCGAAAGTTTCAACAATTGCTTTGCCCGTTTTACCCGTTGGGCGATCGAATATTCTTAGGGAGATGTGCCTATCAACTGCTTCAACAGATGGCTGAAATGAAATTGACTCATGCCCAGCAATTGAGCTAAATCTGCAAGCTTAAAATCTTGATTCAGATGTTTCTTGATGTACTCGGTTTGCGTTTCTGATTATATTGTGCTTCGCCAATGCGCTCGCTATCTCTGGGATGCTTTTGGGAACCGGCATTGCAAGCCATAGCTTGATTCTGCCTAGATAGCAATCACTTTTGAAGTGATTGTAGAAATATAAAGTTTTAATTTTAATAATTTTCCCTGACTTTAGTTCGCTTGGTGTCCCACTTAAAAGTTCAACTCACAGCAGCCACCTTGATATGGCTGGCAGTACGCACCTTACTTGTATCTAAAGACAGGTTGTTTCAACAATATCTTCTCTATCTTTAGAAAGAGATAAACCCGCCCCGATCTAACCAGACAAAAATAAAGTTTTGAGTAAAAAG
This sequence comes from Microcoleus sp. Pol14D4, assembly GCF_036701245.1. NCBI lineage: Bacteria > Bacillati > Cyanobacteriota > Cyanophyceae > Oscillatoriales > Microcoleaceae > Microcoleus > Microcoleus sp. Pol14D4. The sequence continues at coordinate 32,352 of NZ_JAUBQM010000051.1, read as the reverse complement.
GCAGGGGTGGAAAGTACGAATGCAGATTGTAGGGTTTCCTTGCCTGTCATTCCCAAGTGCGATCGCCGAAGATAAGAGTATAGAAATTAAACGGCTGGTTTTCACCCGCCCTTACACAAAATGAACTCACAACTAGAACAACAAGTGACAATTCTACAAGACGAAACAGCAGCGGCCGGAAATTCAGCCAACCCAACAGTTGAAACTCCTTTATTCGCCTCAGAATTTGCAACCGAGGAAAAAGTCAGAGTGGAAGAATTTAAGATTAGCGCCGACAGCCTAATTGGTAAAGTCAAAGAACTAATTCAGCAAGGAAAACTCCGCCGCCTCGTCATCAAAAACTCGCAAGGGCGGACTTTGGCAGACATTCCGCTGATGGCGGGATTGGTAGGCGGCGTTGCAGGATCGGTAGTCTTTCCAATTGCTGCTGTACTTGCTACAGTGGGGGCAGTTGCGGCTCATTTGACTGTAGCCATCGAGCGCAAAGAATAGTCCTTAGTAATTAAAAATCTTCTCTTCAAGTCCGCGAAGGCGGACTTTGTTTTTTGAGTAGCGATTTCAATCGCCGAATTGTCTGATCAACGCAAATTATCCGGTACTCTTGCCGCAGATTGGTCTAAATAATTGTAAACAATCCGCGAAATCCGACCGACAAAATCTCTTACAATCGGGTCATTGTAAGGACGTTTTACAAAAATTGCGGCTAAATAACGCTTGCCGTTGGGCATATCAATAATTCCCGCATCGCCAACTACAAAACCAATATCTCCGGTTTTGTCGGCAATAACTGCTCCCGGCCCCAAGCCGGAAGGCAACAGGGTTCTAGTTGTTGTGTGCCGCAGTAATTCTAAAGCTTGTTCCCGACTCGATTCAGAAACTAATTTATCGCGAGACAGCATTGCCAGCAGCTTTACCATATCCACAGAGCTTGTGGTATTTGTTCCTTGAAAATCGCCGAGCCAATTGCGAATTCTCGTATCAGTTAATCCCCAACTGCGAAAACGCTCGTTGAGTTTAGCAATTCCCCCCAAACGTTCAATAATCATGTTGGTGGCTGTATTGTCGCTGATGGTAATCATTTTATCTACGGTTTCTCTGATGCTAAACCGAGTTCCATCTGGTTCGTCTTGCATAGTGCCAGAACCGCTGGCAACTAAGTCGGACTTCATAACTAATGTTTCGTCTAGGCTAACTTTGCCTGCGTCTACATCTTGATAAAAAGCAATCAGAATTGGTAATTTGATGGTACTCGCAGCCGGAAATATTCGATCGCCCTTAATATCCAAATAGTTTCCTGTATCTAAATCCAGAAAAAACATTCCGGCGCTCAGGGATCTATACTGTTCGATCGCACTTTCGATTTGAGGCTTGATGGCTGTCATTTCCGAGGCGGTTGACATCACCAAATCAGTAGAATAATTTCTCTGATTTTCCGGCGAAACAGTGGGCGTCACTTGACCTGCTGCTTGTTCTATCCGGGTAATAGCTGTGGGGATAAAAGACTCATTCCCCGCTATCTGCTCGGGATTTGGCAACTGAAACGACCAGCGCGTGGCAGATTCTCTAATGACTCGGACTTGTTGCGGGTCTAACTTATAACCGGGAGTTAATTCTATTACTAACCTGGTAGTTCCGGTGTCAAACTGCCCGACTCTAATTTGTTGAATAGCTGAGTTGTAGCTTTGAGGACTTTCGGGATACTCCAAGACTATTCCCGGTAAGTCAATTACTAAGCGGGTGGGATTGGCGATTAGTTTGACTTCCGGCTGAACTCCCGAATCTGTGGTTAAATTGAGTTGGTTTTCCCTGGGATCGAAGTGCCAAGATGTTAGTGTATCAGCTTTTGCGGGCAGGGCGATCGAGAAAAGGCTAAGGGCGGCCGGCAACAGCCATCGCAGTTTAGGAGTCATGTGTGAAGAGAAAGAGTTTAACGGCTGCAACGAGAAAGCGGCTGAAAAAACCTTATCAACCGCTTTCGAGACGAAGCACATAGCATCATACAGTCAACTTTTGCCTGCAGCCGTAATTTTTTTTATTTTATTTGAGAATAGTCGGTTTCCGGGACAGATCTCAAATCCGCTCCTATTACCCCTTTTTCTTCCAATCTCGCCCAGGCGGACGAAAGTGTGTACAGTCGTGGATTCTCTTGGCAGAATTCTTGTTTTGCAGGCAAAAATTTTATTCGCCTGAGATGAATTCAAGTTAGGCGACTTCCTGATTTCTAGCATCTTCGAGCGAGTCGATCGCAGCTTTGAGAAAAACTTTTCCTTTCGCAACGAATCGGCGATCGCTCAAAGGATCGTAAGCTTCCCAATTACCGCTAACTTCGCGATCGCGCCACAAAAACCAGCAGCGGTAGATTTCCCCGCTATCTATATCATCGCACAAAGCCAGCCAATCATCCCCCGTGAGAGCGCTAGCATCTAATGCTACCAATTCCACCCATGCAAGTGCAGTGCAGGCATCGATCGCCTCAGCGTCAACGGAGTCAGATTTGGTAGCTATAGGTTGTGGCGAACACAGTGTAGACTTCATAATTTCTCCTTAATTCAATTAAATCAATCAATGAATTGCCCTATTTATGCAACTGACCCGGTACGCCAAGTGGAAAAACTGTGTTTTGATGAATTTCTGATTGGTCAAATTTACCCGCGGCTGATGCTTCTGTTAAATTATTAAGTGTATTAATTGTGAAAATGGCGGCGGTTCCCAAAGCGGCCATTGCCAGTCTGTGTAAGATTTTGCTCATTTGGCTGCTCCTTTTTTGCTTGGTGTATCTACTCTAAAAAGTTAAGTGGTGATTAGCGGCGGAGATTGGGGAGTTAAGAAAAACTTTTTCTCGTCAAATATATTCAACTGTTGAATCCGTTATCAGGAAAGAGTTTGAGGAGTCGATCGCCCTAAAAACCTCTCCAAGTAAAATCCCTTAAATTCCGGCTGGCTGATTATCTTCCTTAAAATCGCCCAAAATAGGAACTTAAGGCGTTAAAATTTCTAGATTCGTTCCCCTTTCACTGCAAGCGAAGTGCTCAAGTCAAAACGCGATCGCGGTCGCATTCTCACTGCCTCTGGCTTAAAGAAACTTAACGAGGCGCTCCAAGAATGGTCTGACCGAAATAACATTAGAGGTACTCTGACTGAAATCGAGGCCGAGTCTGGCGTCGGTGCCGATACAGTCAGCAAAATTAAGCAGGGTAGAGAAGGTGCGGATTTGAGTAAAATTCGACAGTTGTTCGCGGCTTTTGAAATGACTCTGGCTGCTAGCGACCACCGATCGGCTAAACTTGAGGAACCGGAAAATTTAGACGAGCTGGAAAATTCGCAGCCAGCGGAAGATACAGCCAGCAGCAGAATTGTTAAAGTATTTGTCAGTTATCGCAGCGCTGAACCAGATCGCGAGTTAGGAAAACACTTAGAAATAGCCTTAAGCGCGATCGGTCATACAGTTTTCACAGCAGAAAATAATATTAGATTGGGAGACAATTGGTTCGACCGCATTAATTACTTCCTCCAAGAATGCGATTATTTGCTGCTACTGTTGCCGCCAACGGGAAACCAAAGCGAACTACTAACATATCAAGTTCAGCAAGCAAAAGAACTGCAAGACTCCCGCCCTGACAAGAAACCAATAATTCTCCCCATCCGCGTCGGTTTTCCCCTGAACGCGCCTCTAAATCACGACTTGCGAGGCTATCTGTACCGCATCAAACAGAGGGAATGGAAAACCACCGCCGACACTCCAATTATTATCGAAGAAGTTGTGAATTTACTAGCAGAAACTCCCGTACCAGTCATAGAAGAAACAGAAGATTTAACACAAAAACAGCTATTAGAAATTAGCAACGACGAAATACCTCTACCCGCCGCCGAACCTGAATTACCGGGAGGACAAGTCGATGTCGCTTCTCAATTTTATGTAGAACGCCAGCCCATCGAAGAACGCTGCTATCAAACTATTGTGCAGCCCAGCGCCTTAATTAGAATTAAAGCACCGAGACAAATGGGCAAAACTTCGTTGATGGCAAGAATTTTGCATCACGGAGCCCGTCAAGGCTATTGCACCGTCCCGCTAACTTTTCAGTTAGTAGATAAAGCCGTATTTGCCAACTTAGATAAATTCTTAAAGTGGTTTTGCGCTTACGTCGGCCGCGAGTTGCACTTACCAAATCAATTAGACGATTATTGGGATGACATTTTTGGCAGCAAAGTTAACTGCAAAGATTACTTTGAAAAATACATTTTGCCGCAAATCGACAGTCCTTTAATTTTAGGATTAGACGAGATAGATCGCGTTTTCCAATATCCCGACATTGCCGAAGACTTTTTAGGACTGCTGCGGGCGTGGCACGAAGAATCGAAGCGGCGCGACATTTGGAAAAAACTGCGATTAATTGTAGTTCACTCCACCGAAGTTTACATCCCGATGAACATCAATCAATCGCCTTTCAACGTCGGACTTCCCGTAGATTTGCCCGAATTCAACTCTCAGCAAATACAAGATTTAGCAGCGCGCCATAATTTGAATTGGTCGGAGGCAAAAGTTGAGGAATTGATGGCTATTGTCGGCGGTCATCCGTATTTAGTGCGAGTTGCATTATATCACATCTCGCGATCGGGTTTGACACTCGATGAATTAAAAGAAACTGCGATCGCAGATGCGGGAATTTACAGCGACCATTTGCGCCGGCAGTTGTGGAATTTAGAAGAATATCCTGAGTTAGCGCAGGGGATGAGAGAGATTGTGACTGCGGATTGTCCGGTGCCATTAAAGGCGATGCAGGCTTTTAAGTTGGACAGTTTGGGGTTGGTGAGATTGCAGGGGAACGAGTGCGTGCCGAGGTGCGAACTGTACCGACAATATTTTCGATCGCACTTAAGCGCGATCGTGTAAAATTTGGTGCGTAAGTGCGGTAAGTAATAATTAGGCGAATGATACCATGAACGATATTTTTTTGATAACTTCCGATAATTGGCTAGATTGGATAACCGTGTTTGGTTATCTAGCCTTTACAGCTTTCATTGCATGGCGCGTGTTCACAACAAAGTAGAAAGATCATGAAATTACCTTCTTCTTCTTCTTTCTTGCTTCGCTTCCTTTGCGCCTTCGCGGTTTGTTAAATAAACACTAAAATAAGACAATAATCAACTCGGCTATACAGTTATGTCGCCCGTCGAAAGTGTTGCAGCAATTCCGAACGATCTGATTTTCCGGTTGAGCATCGAGCAGTATCATGCGATAATTCAAGCTGGCATTCTCACGGATGATGACTCTGTAGAATTGCTGGAAGGTTGGCTAGTTTTCAAAATGCCAAAAAATCCACCGCATCGAGTCACAACTCGTCTTGTCAGAGCAGCTTTAGAGAATATTTTACCCCGTGGTTGGTATGTCGATTCTCAAGAACCGATCACGCTTTCCAACAGCGAACCCGAACCTGATATAGTGGTTGTTCGAGGGGATACGCGACAGTATCTCGATCGCCATCCGGGGGCTGAAGATATTGCCCTGATTATTGAAGTATCAGATACGACGCTTCAGCGCGATCGCACTGTCAAAAAACGGATTTATGCCCGCGCTGGAATTGCGATTTATTGGATTGTGAATCTTGTTGAAGGACTGGTTGAGGTGTACTCTCAACCTCTTGTGGAAGTTGAGCAGCCAGATTACAGTCAAAGGTTGGATTTCGGGCGATCGGCTGTTATACCGATTATTATTGAAGGAATAGAAATTGGGGGGATCGCTGTGAATTCTCTTTTGCCTTGATTTTGATTGAAAGCTATTTTTTATTGGTTAATTTCTCTGTCAACTGTCGCAAAATTGGAATTTGTTCTAACTGTTCCGGCCGTATATTATCCCAGTTTAACCCAATTGGACGCGGATAAGTTGTATTAGTTTCAATTACATCCTCAGCAGTAATAATCCAATTCAGCGCCCAATCGTGAGCTTGCATTGGTAAACGCAAATCTGCGACTATTTGCAAAGGATGCACTGTTGTGACAATTGGCGTATCGCTTTGTACTAACCCGAGTTCCTTCAACATAGCCAATTCCAAATCCGCAAATCCTGCACCTTTCCCGGTTCTTCCACCGTTGGGCCCCGCCGCTACGCAGCCGACTATTACTAAATCAATCGGCTCCATTTCTGCAAAACTTACCAATTTTCCGCAAGCGAGTGCTTTGCGGGCGATCGCACTTTCGGCAATTGATATATTTTGCCGCTGCAAATCTTCAGCAGTTAACTCTACAAAACAGCGCTCGTCTGTCAATCGCGGTACTGCCATATACAGGCGTTTTCCATCTTGCAAAGCTCGCATCCGCACCGGAATTTGGGGCGAATCTGGATTGCATTTAATCGTTTTTGCTTGTTGCCATATTGGTAAATTTGCCAATCTTTCGGCAGCCACCTGTGCACCGACAAAGTTGGGAATATGACCAAACGGATCGCCAATAGATGCGGCTTGCTGATTCAGCAAAGACCAAATTTCAGCTCTTAACTTGTCTTTGTCGTCGTTATATCCTGTCCAATCAGTTTTCATACTGTATTGTGTTACAATTTATCATACATAATTATGCTTTAATACCGCCTCACTTCTTCAGTCCGCGAAGGCGGATTTTGTTTGTATAGTAGCGGTTTCAACCGCCGAATAACTTATATGAATTTTACCACAAAGCCCAGTTACTATCAAGTCGGCGGCAGTCTCACCAATAACGCTCCCAATTATGTGAAGCGACAAGCCGACGACGACCTTTATAACGGATTAAAAGCCGGGGAATTTTGCTATGTTTTGAATTCGCGGCAAATGGGCAAATCTAGCTTGCAGGTGCGGACAATTCAGCGACTGAGAAATGAAGGAATTGCTTGTGCTGCGATCGACATTTCGGAAATTGGCAACCGCGGCGTCACTCCCGAACAGTGGTATGCTGGTTTGCTACGCATTCTCGAAAATAACTTTAACCTGTCGGATATTGTCAACGTGCGGACTTGGTGGCGCGATCGCAATTTTTTAACCCCGGTTCAAAGATTGAGCGAATTCATCGAAACCGTACTGCTACCCAACATTTCCAGCAATATTGTCATTTTTATTGACGAAATCGACAGCATTCTCGCCCTAGATTTTCCCGCCGACGATTTTTTAGCCTTAATTCGATCGTGCTACAACAAGCGCGCCAACAATTCAGAGTTCGATCGCCTAACTTGGGCCCTCTTAGGCGTAGCATCGCCGACGGATTTGTGCCGCGAGCAAAATGCCAGCAGCAACACCCCTTTTAATATTGGCAAGGCAATCGAATTAACTGGTTTTGACGAAACAGAAGCTCAACCGCTAGCAGCCGGGTTGTCCGACCTTACAGACAGCCCTAATCAAGTTTTGAGAGAGGTTTTGTACTGGACGGGCGGGCAGCCTTTTTTGACTCAAAAGCTGTGCAAACTTCTGCTGGAAAATCCACAATTAATCCCGAATTTACCCCCCCCAGCCCCCCCTTGCCAAGGGGGGGAGGAAGATTCAGCCGCCCGTTGCCAAGAGGGAGAGGAAAATAACATTCACCTTTCTAAAGAGTGGGTAGAGAAAGTAGTGCGCTTGAAAATCGTGGAGAATTGGGAAACTCAAGATGTCCCAGAACATTTGTCCACAATTCGCGATCGGCTTTTCAAAGAAAACCAGCGCATTGTCAGGAGACTGGGATTGTATCAGCAAATTTTAGAACAAACTGAAATTGTCCCGGATGGTAGTGCCGAACAAATGGAGTTGCGATTAAGCGGATTAATCGTTAAGCACGGGGAAAAATTAACAATTTCTAATCCTATTTATGAAGCTGTCTTTAACAAAGAATTAATTAAAGACAAATTAGAAAAACTCTCGCCTTACTCGGAAGCGATCAAACTCTGGCTAAATTCTAGCTGTGAAGATGATTCCCAACTGTTGCGAGGGGATGATTTGCAGTCAGCATTAGTTTGGGCGGCAGGAAAAAGTTTGAGAAACGAAGATTTTCAGTTTTTGACTGCCAGCCAGAAAGTTATTTTGAGCGACCAAAATCAACTGCTGCATTTAGCTACACTAGAAACCAAAAAAGCTGTGTGCGATGCCGAAAAAGCTTGGAGTGAAGCTGACTCTGCCAAACAAAAAGCCAAAGAGTGGATCGGCATCGGTTCTGCGGTACTGGCAGCATCGTTACTGGCGGCGATCGGCTTTTCAACTCTCGCTTACCAGCGGTTTAAACTAGCACAAGCCAGTATTGAAATCGAACAAAGTGGCAGCGATGCTTTATTGTTGGCGGTATCTCAAAAAACCGAAAGCACAGAAGCTTTATCAGAAGCTTTACTGAGGGCGATCGCCTCGGGTAAAAAGTTAAAAACCTTGGTTAAAAATCAACCGCGTCTAGAACAATATCCGGCTACTATACCGCTGCTAGCCTTACAAGTAATCCTCGATAAGATTAGCGAAAAAGAGCAAATAAAAACCTCATCACTTCCACCACAAATAAAGATGAAGTGGCAAGCTCATATCGGTGCAGTTACCAGCGTCAATTTTAGCCCCACTCACCAAGTTTTAGTAAGCGCCGGAATAGACGATAGTGTTCGGATTTGGAACTTTTCCGGGCAAAAAATTGTGGAATGGAAAGCTGGGCAGCAGTCAGTTAATATGGTAAACTTTAGCCCTAACGGTAAATTTTTAGCAACCGCAGGAAGGGACAGCACAGTTAAAATATGGAATTTATCAGGAAAAAATATTTATACATTCAAAGGAATTCAAGGCTCAGTTACTAGCATCAGTTTTAGTCCAGACGGACTGTTGTTGGCTGCTGCTGGAATAGACAGCAATGCTGCAATTTGGAAATTGTCAAAACTGCCAAAATCCATATCGTCTAGCGTCGTGAAACTCCCCGGTCACAACGGCTTAGTGAGAAGCGTAAATTTTAGCCCAAACGGAGATTTTATAACGACTTTAGATGGCAACTCTACAGTGCGAATTTGGAATTTGTCGGGAAAACTGAAAAAAACACTTCCCTTTCAGGCAATTGGGCTCAGTTTCACTGCGGCTACACACCAGTATCGCTTTGCTACAGTAACATTGAATGGCAAAGTAGGGCTGTGGAATTTGTCAGAAAAAGAATTAGTTAAGGAATTTCAAACATTGCATTTAGATGCGAAATCAATTAGTTTTAGTCCCGATGGAGAACGGCTGGCTACAGTGGGAATTGACAAGACTGTAAGGCTGTGGAATTTAGCGGGGCGGCAGGTTGCTCAATTTGAGTTTGAGGAGAATGTTGTTAGTGTCAGTTGGAGTCGAGACGGAAAGCAAATTGCTGTAGCTGGAAGCGACGGCACTGTCTGGCTGAGGCAGGTTGAAGGGTTAGAAGAATTGCTCGAGCAAAGCTGCAATTTTTTCACCAATCAACCGAAGTATTTTACAAGAGTTTCAACTCTCTGCAAGTAGGACACGGCAATGCCATGTCCCTAATGATGACTATCAATTTACTTTAACAGGCGAAACACTTACATTAGGATTTGTAACTCTTTTTAAGAGTTCTTGTCTGGCTTGTTCTGGATTTTGACCTTTGGGTACTTGATATAATAATCTACAGGAACCGTCTTGAGGATTAGCTGCACAAATAATTAGTTGACCGCTGGACGATGCACCTGCTGTGACAATATTATCCCAGCTTCCTTGCGGTTGCGAGTTGTTGAGAATTCCTGAGACTCTGGTACACCGAGTAATCGCATCTTCTCCTGATTCATTGAAATAGTTATCAGCTAGCCACAAAATAACGGGAATATTTTTGCCCTGTTGGACAGCAATTGTAGCTGGACGGCCGCCAGCAGCGCCGCAGAAGAATGAAGGCGTTTGGGCAAAGGCTGGACTGTTTGCTAAAATCGGAGCAGCAAGGGCAATAATTGACGCGCTAAAAACTGACTTTAAGAGCCGAAATTTCATGAGCAGTAATAAGCTTTTTCATTTAAGGTTACTAATAGTCTAAAAAGTTAAGCTGTTTGTTGCCGGGAAGATTAGGCATTTAGAGAAAAAAATAAAATTTATTCTGCAAATTTTTGCCATCGCACACACTGGCCTCATTTAAGCCAAAACTCAGGGAAAAATGCTTGCTGACAAACACCAAAGGCAGAAAATAGATGTAGCCCTAGGGGGCGCAGGCGCGAAGGTATAGGGTAAAGAAGTGGTTTTTCACCGTTTTTTGCTGAGCCTCGCTCTTTCTGAGGCCGTCCCACCTAAAGGGGAACCTGTGTTAACATCGAAAAAAATATTCTCTTTAATAATCAACAATGGGCAATGTTCTGGTGCTGAACGCCTCCTACGAACCCCTTAACATCACCAATTGGCGAAGGGCGGTAGTTTTGTTGCTGAAAGGAAAAGCAGAACAGGTAGAACACAACGGGAAATTTATTGCGCCAAACTTCCCGCTACCAACTGTGATCCGACTGCGGCATTACGTCCGAGTTCCCTATAAGGATATTCCGCTGACCCGCCGGAACATCTTGCACCGGGATGCACACTCTTGTCAATACTGCAGTTATGCGGGGGACGATTTAACCCTCGATCATGTAATTCCCCGATCGCGCGGAGGAGGGGACAGTTGGGAAAACCTCGTCACCGCCTGCGTGCGCTGCAATGTCAATAAAGGCAGCCGCACGCCGAAAGAAGCGGGAATGCCGCTGCGCTATCCGCCTCGGAAACCTCACAGCGGTCTTTATTTTGAAGTGACTAAACACGTTAAGAGCGGTATGCACAAAGAATGGCAAAAATATGTAATAGGCCTTTAAAACCCCTGTCAGCGCAAGCGCGGGGGTTTTTTGCGGAAGTTCTGAGTCCTGAGATTGCTTCGTTCCTGGGAACACAAATTCTCTGCATAAATTAAAAAGTTAAACAGTTAAAGAGAGAATTTACGCTCTTAAATTAGGTTTCTCGTAAGAAGTATGGGCTTTGACAACAAGGCATCTACAAAGAAACCGGGTTTAAGATCGAATGCCGTGCAAATCCTGAAATAGTTAAATAGTTAATTTTCAACGATGAAAGACCATTCCCCTAACAATTCCGATGAAACATCCGGCAACCGCGAAGCTGAACTTGAGGCCAGCAGCGAGGTTGTACCCGCAGTGAGTGCGCCTGGAAAACGGCGCAGCAAAGCCGAAGTTGCTTCCCAAGAGAATCGCGGCCGTCTCCGCGAGGAATTGCACGATCGCAAAGTCGAGCAATTGCGCCAAATGTTCGATCGCCACAAAGGCACTCGCCAGTTAATATTGCTGCAAGATTTTCCCGACCCCGATGCACTTTCAAGCGCTTGGACTTACAAATTAATCGCCGAACAATACGATATCCAATGCGAGATGATCTACGCCGGGGCCCTCAGCCACCAAGAAAATATTGCCTTAGTTAAATTGACAGGGTTGCCCTTGCAGCGGTGGACGCTGGAAACAGTAAAAACCAAGGATTTGTCGGTGTTTCAGGGTTGCGCTTTCATCGACAACCAAGGGACGACTTGTAGCTTAACCGAGTTTATTTTAGCGGCGGGAGTTCCGATCGCCTCCGTCATCGACCATCACAATTTGCAGGGGGAAATGAACGCAGAATTTATCGATTTGCGCCCTCAAATCCGCGCTACAGCCACGATTTTTGCCGAGTATTTACAGGCTGGACTCCTAACTCTCGACAGCAGCGTCAGCCTGCACATCAAGTGCGCTACAGCTTTGATGCACGGTTTGCGATCGGATACGAACGCCCTCAGACAAGCTCAGGAGGAGGACTTTTTAGCTGCGGCTTATTTGAGCAGGTTTTACGACCCGCAGTTGCTGAATGCGGTGTTGCAGTCGTCTCGTTCTAAGTGGGTGATGGACGCGATCGAGCGATCGCTCAAACACCGCACCGTCCAGAACAATTTTTCGATCGCCGGCATCGGCTATCTCCGCTATGACGATCGGGATTCTATTCCCCAAGCGGCGGACTTTTTAGTAACAGAAGAGAACGTACACACAGCAGTTGTCTACGCAATTGTTCACGACAAGGACGAGGAGATTGAAGTAGTAATTGGCTCCCTGCGAACTAATAAACTTACTCTCGATCCCGACGAATTCATTAAAGAAGCCTTCGGTCAAGATGCTCAAGGACGCTTTTTTGGGGGTGGCAGAAGTCAAGCTGGAGGTTTTGAAATTCCGGTGGGATTTCTTTCTGGCGGGAATGAGAACAGCGATTATGCAAGGCTAAAATGGGAAGTATTTGACGATCAGATCAAGCAAAAGTTGCTGCATTTAATTAGCCCTAAAGACAATCCTGTTTACGACCATTAACTCGGGAGTTTTTAGGTGCGTCCTTGATTCCAGCAAGAGCCTCGGTTCTGCCTCCGGTTACTACGAGCTTTTGCCGCGTTTTTTTCTCATTTCGGGCAAAATCTCAATTTGAAAATCAGCCCTGGACGCATTCTCACTCTCATCAACCGGGTTTTTTAACTCTTATTGAGGGTTTGAGCGAAGTAAGGGAGTTAAAAAACCCGGTTGCTCCGTCTAGGACTAACAATAATAAATTTTATCCCTTTTTTCCAAAAATACACACCCAAGAAACCGTTTTTTTTACGATGGTCAAGGGAGGCAACTAAGTATTTTGGTAAAAAAACCAGGTTGCGCGGGAAAAAATTAGTTTTATTTAGTTTACTAAAGTCCACAATATAATTATTGTAATTTAATAATTATCGAGGCTTATTTTTGTGATGGTTAAATATTTTCTAAAAAAATAACATTTTTTTAGAGTTGATGCAGGAAAGTTTAGGCAAATAATTTTTTATAAAAAAGTGCCGCACGATCAAAAAAGTATATAGGGATAATGATAAAATATTTTTCGATCTAAGTTACCTAGTTAAAAAGGAATTGTAGCATTTCATAAAAGTCTTTATTTCAACATAAAATGTGGGTTTCGTTTCTTAAGTAAGCAACCTGTTGCTACGAGTTAAAAGAAATTATTATATTTTTTTGTGGCAGGCTAGAATAGTAAAAAATTGGTTAACAAAAAAGGAACGCGGAGATGTCTACAAACCAGACTTTCTCTTGGTCGTTAGAGAAAATTCTAGAAAAAGTTTCAGAAATTGCACTTCAAATCAACGAGTTCGGGGAGCTGGAGACAATTTTGCAATGTGCGCTAGAGGAAACCAGGGTGCTGCTGCAAACCGATCGCGTGATTATTTATCGCTTCCTACCAAAGGGAAATAGTGTAGTATTTGCTGAATCGGTTGATGCTCAGTGGCCGCGAATCCTAGGAAAACAAATTTACGATCCTTGCTGTGAATCCACCTGGGTAGAGCGTTACAGCCAGGGACAAACGAGCAGCATTTCTGATATTCACAGCGGTTCTCTTCAAGCTTGTGATGTCGAATTGCTCGATCGCCTCCAGGTTCAGGCAAATTTAGTTGCGCCAATCTTGCTAGATGGCAAACCGCAGCAATCTCCGAAGCTTTGGGGACTGTTGATTGCTCATCACTGCCGAAGTCCGCGTCAGTGGGAACCTCTCGACGTTCAGATCCTGCAACAGGTTGCAATGCACATCGGGTTGACGATGCGGCACTTGGAATCTCACCCCCCGGTACTGGGGCCAAATCAACCGCCGGAACTCGAAACAGAACCAAATCAAACTGATCCCAGTACAGAAAGCGCGCCCAGAGTCAATCATCAAAATTGTCTACCACTAGAGTTTGCCTATTCCCTGAGCGGCGATATTGTCCAGCTCAAAGCTTTTGACTTGTTGCAAAACCCGATCTGGATATTTGATATTCAGCATTTGCAAATGCGGTGGGCAAACCAAGCATCCTTGTACCTGTGGAATGCTTCTAGCCGGCAAGAACTTGTGAGCCGCAACTTTAGCGATGTGTCAGAGTCTACTGGGATTCGCTTGCAGACATATCTGCAGCAGTTTCAGCAAGGCAAAACCTTGTCCGAGCAGTGGACGTTTTACCCGGGCGGTCAGCCTGTTTCTGTCCGCTGTCGGTGTTCTGGGATCAGGATTGAGGGCGGGCGTTTGGCAATGCTAGTCGAGGGTACAGTCGAAAGCGCCGATCGAATGGAGCCGGAAATCCTGCGATCGATCGAGGCACTCCGGCACACCACGCTCATGGTTTCCCTGTACACCCTAGAAGGCTTACCGCTGCTGGAAAACCCGGCGGCATTGCGCTGTTATGGGGATGCGCTGCACCCTCGCTCTGCGTCAGATAATGCTTTTCTAAGCCACTTTGTTGACCCTCAGGTAGGAGAGCGCGCAATGGGAGTTCAAGGGTACGGCGAGGTATCGATCACTGAGGCTCAAGTGATTACTCTGGCTGGGATTCGCTGGCACAGAATCGACGTGCGGTGTACCAAAGACCCGGTAACAGGCAACCCGATGTTGGTCGTCAACGAAAATGACATTACCGCTCGTCGCCAGCAAACAGAAACTGCCCTGCAACAAAATGAAACCAGGTTGTCAGAAGCCCAGCGGGTTGCCCAAATCGGTAACTGGGAATGGGACGTGATTAGGGGTAAAATTACCTGGTCTCCCCAACTATTTGAGATTTTGGGACGCGACAGGGCACTGGGCGAACCTACCTATGAAGAAAACCTGCGGCTTTACCATCCCGAAAGTGCCAAACAGCTACACCTGGTAGTTCAACGAGCGCTGGATCGGGGAGAGCCTTATCTATTGCGCCTCAAAGTCTTGCGCCCGAATGGTTCTATCCGCCATACTGAAGCCAGAGGACAGGCCGAACTCAATGCAGAGGGACAAGTCATTCGGTTGTTTGGTACATCCCAAGACATTACGGATCTCGTCAAGGCGGAAACAGAACTCAGAGAATTGAGTAGAGCTCTTGCTCATGCAGTTGAGGGCATCTCGCGGCTGGATATTTTCGGACGGTACATCAGCGTTAATCAAGCCTACGCGAATATAGCAGGTTATCAGCCTGAAGAAATGCTTGGTATGAATTGGCAGAAAACAGTTCATCCCGATGACGGCCACATGATGATGGCAGCTTATCAAAAAATGCTGGCCGAGGGCCGAGTTGAGGTTGAGACCCGAGGTATCAGGAAAGATGGTTCGATTTTTTACAAGCAGGTGGTGCTGTTGGCAGCCTACGACTCGCAGGAGCGATCGATCGGGCATCACTGCTTTATGAAGGATATCACCGATCGCAAGCAAGCAGAAGCAGCATTACAACTAGAGTTCCAGCGTCTGAGTATAGTGGTTGCTACCCAACAGGAAATCGCCATCCGCAATCCCAATCTTGATGCAGTCATGGCTGTGATTGCAGAGAGGACTCAAGATTTGACCCGCGGCGATGGAGCAGTGATTGAAATGGTTGAAGGGGATGAAATGGTGTATCGGGCAGCCACCGGTATCGCCAGCGCCTATGTTGGATTACGGATCAAAGTAGGGACAAGTTTATCGGGAAAATGTATTGCGACCGGTCAAATCATGCTTTGCGAGGATTCAGAAACCGATGCACGGGTGGATCGGGCTGCCTGTGAGCGCATTGGTCTGCGGTCAATGGTGGTTGTTCCCTTGTTCTATCAGGACGATCGGGTTGGGGTCTTAAAAGTGCTTTCAGCTAAACCCTCTGCCTTTACAGAGCCAGATATCCAGACCTTACAACTGATGGCCGGGTTTCTGGCAAGCAGCCTGCATCTGGCTTCAGAGTTTGATGCCAAAAACATTCTCCTGAGTCAATTACAGGAAAGTGAGGAACGCTACCGTTCTGTGATTACTAGCATGACAGAAGGTGTCGTACTCCAGCTAGCAAACGGACAAATTACTGCGTGTAATGCTAGTGCCGAAAGGATTCTAGGGCTGACCCCGGAGCAAATGATGGGGCGCACATCCGTAGATTTAGATTGGCGAATCGTTCGGGAGGATGGCCAACCGTTCCCGGGCCAACAGCATCCGGCAATCCTCACCCTGCGAACGGGACAAGGGCGATCGAATGTGGTGATGGGCATTCACAAATCGGATAAAACGCTGACTTGGATTTCGATTAATTCTCAACCGCTGTTCCATCTCAATCAGTCTAAACCCTATGCAGTATTGACGACTTTTGCTGATATTACAGAACACAAGCGGGGCGAGGAGATGCTCAGACACCGGGCGGAACAAGAAAGATTGATTGCTACGACAGATGGGTTAACACAAGTAGCAAACCGCCGCTGTTTTGATGAGCGATTGCAGTCGGAATGGCATCGGCTGATGCAGGGAAAACAACAGCTTTCGTTGATTATGTTGGATGTAGATTATTTCAAGCGATATAACGATTGCTACGGACATCAAGCTGGGGATACTTGTTTGGTGCAAGTGGCGAAAGCTGGTGCCGCCGCGGTTAAACGTTCTACCGATTTGTTTGTGCGGTATGGGGGCGAAGAATTTGCTGCTATCCTGCCGAGTACGGATGCAGCAGGGGCGGTCGCGGTTGCTGAGTCGATGCGTCAGGCAATCCGAGATTTGGGCATCCCTCACGAGCAATCTGAGGTAAGCTCGATCGTGACTGTGAGCATGGGAATTGCAACTGTGATTCCCACTGCGGAAATATCACCCGATGAACTCGTTGCCGTCGCCGATCGAGCATTGTACGATGCGAAACGACAAGGGCGCGATCGCTACAAAAGCGCAAACCCGCTGACGGCGCCAGAGGTTAATCCAGTTGTAGAATAGGCAAAAGGTAGGTATATCCTAGATTTCTCCTAGAAAAACCGGACCCAATGCCTGGAAGTATTGATATATGGTTATTTACCTGATCCGGCACGGTATCGCAGCCGCACCAGAAGAATATGATACAGACTCAGAACGCCCGCTGACTAAAGAGGGCGATCGTAAAACCAGGAAAATTGCCCAGCGGCTGTACGAACTCGAAATTCAGTTTGACCTGATTCTCACCAGTCCCCTACTGCGGGCCCAGCAAACCGCCCAAATCCTGCAAACAGTCGGTTTGAGTTCCCAAATAGAAGAATCCGCCGCCCTCGCACCTTCAGGAGACATCGGGAACTGGCTGGAGTGGTACAAACAGTGGCAGGAAATAGGTAGCCGCAGCTTGGCCCTGGTGGGCCACCAACCAGACTTAGGCCACTGGGCCGAAACTTTGCTGTGGGCTCGATCGCAAGATGCCCTGATTCTCAAAAAAGCAGGTATCATCGGCTTAATTCTCCCGGAAACCGGCTCCCCAGTGGGCCGCAGCCAAATGTTTTGGCTAACTGCGCCCAAGTTTTTGCTGCGCTAGAAACAACGAACCGCCCCGACATTAACAGGACGCGCCAGCCCTCTTAAACCCGCATTCTGGGACGGCACAACCGGGTTTGAGGGGCGACAATACGCAGCGGTGCGATCGGGCTATCTGTTGAAAAACCCGATTTCTGAACCCGAATTCAATGATTATTTGTCAAGACTGTGACACTATCTTGGTTTCTGGTAATGTACTTTTAGTAGTATTGAACTCACACAAAACGGTATCGCAATGGTCGTCGGCGAATTCAAACCAGGTTTAGAAGGTGTTCCCGCCACCTTGTCCAGCATTAGCTACGTCGATGGACAAAAAGGGTTGCTGGAATATCGCGGGATTAGCATCGAGGAACTGGCACTGAAAAGTTCCTTTCTCGAAACTTCATATTTATTAATCTGGGGGGTACTTCCGACAAAGGAAGAACTCGAAGCTTTCGAGCATGAAATTCGCTATCACCGCCGGATCAAATATCGCATCCGGGACATGATGAAATGCTTTCCTGAAAGAGGACATCCCATGGACGCCCTGCAAGCTTCAGCGGCCGCCCTGGGCTTGTTCTACTCTCGCAGAGCCCTGGCTAACCCAGCATACATTCGAGAAGCTGTAGTGCGGCTGCTAGCTAAGATTCCCACAATGGTAGCAGCGTTCCAGCAAATGCGACGGGGAAATGACCCGGTGCGGCCGAGGGATGACTTGGACTACTCGGCTAACTTTCTTTATATGCTCAACGAGCAAGAACCCGATCCACTGTTAGCTAGCATTTTTGACACTTGTCTGACTCTCCACGCTGAACATACAATTAATGCCTCTACATTTTCGGCAATGGTAACAGCTTCGACGCTGACAGACCCTTACGGGGTAATTGCTTCAGCAGTTGGCACTTTGGCGGGGCCGCTGCACGGGGGAGCTAATGAAGAAGTGATTGATATGTTGGAGCAAATTGGTTCGGTAGAAAATGTGCGGCCTTTTGTCGAGAAGTGCGTTGCAAATAAGGACAAAATCATGGGTTTCGGTCACCGAGTTTACAAGGTGAAAGATCCGAGAGCAACTATTCTCCAAGGGTTAGCAGAACAGTTATTTGAGAACTTCGGTCATGACGATTATTACGACATTGCTGTCGAGTTGGAAGAAGTGGTTGAGGAGAAATTGGGTCACAAAGGAATTTATGCAAATGTAGATTTCTATTCGGGTCTGGTTTACCGAAAAATGGGAATTCCGATCGACTTATTTACACCGGTTTTTGCGATCGCCCGCGTTGCCGGCTGGTTGGCCCACTGGAAGGAACAGTTAGAGGCAAACCGCATTTACCGCCCGACTCAAATATATACGGGCACTCACGGTGAGCCTTATATTGCGATCGAGGATAGGCTCCCTTCCTAAAGCAAAATTATCAACCCAGATCTAAAAATGACGAGAAGATTTTTTTTGCTTTCGTGAAATGTTGAAGTAAAAATTGCTTTCGTGTTGCGAGTCAGGAAGCAATTTCTGTCTGCCAAAAGCTGCAGTGCTGGGTTGAACCCCTCTTGTATGTTGTGCTGTGTGTTGGCGACAATAGTAAGAAGTGACGATTTTCAGGAACTCCGGTCCTCAGACTTGCGGGTCTGAGGTTTTTTATTGGAATATCAGGCGCTGCAGCGGATGTAGGGGCGAATTGACCAAATCGGTAAAAAAGCCAGTTTGAGGCAGTCAACCCGCCCCAGCCAGGCTCTGATTTACGAATAGCTTTCGATAGGTGCGATCGCACACATCGTTTATTACCCTCAGTATTATACAGCAATGAATTTTTCTATTTTTGACTCTATACATTCCAATTTTCACCCCCAGGTAAATGCGACAAATATTCGTCGATCGCATCCTCGAATTCACCTCGATAATAAGTGTATGTCAGGGACAGTAGCCCTGTTGCGATCGCCATAATTTGTTCTCTGTCCACTCTTTGATTGAGTTGAGCGCGGCTTAACTTTCCTTCCAACACTTCCCTGCTAGCCTCACGAATTGCGGCTTCTAGTTCATCTTCTATAAAAGATTCCCACTCGGCCGAGTTGATATAGTAAGATGTTTTATTATCTTTGAGATTGAGCTTTTTAATACCTCGGACCGAATTAGCAATAGAAGCAGCCCAAGAATTTGTCAAACGCTGTTCAACTTGGTTTTTAATTAGGTGGATTAGCAGAATCAGTAAAAAAGACCCAATATTCCGCAGAGTTGCTTGTTTGCTCATGCCCTCTAACTCATCGACAATTGCTAGAGCATCTTCATTCCTTCCTTCCAAAATACAATTTTTCAGGTCTATTAATTCCTGTACCATTGCTTTTGCCCTCAATATTTATAACGATTTCGTAAGGTGCGCGGTGCGCACCCTACGCGCTTTATTCTTCAGTCCGCAAAGGCGGACTTCGTTTGTACAAACGCGGTTTCAACCGCCGATTTCGCGCTACATCTAAACAGATTGAGTTACATGATGGCGGCTGGTCAATTTATCCAATTGATTCACCAACAAACTCAGGAACAATCCCACATCGGTAACAACTCCAATAGACTCGATCGAACCCCGATCGCTCAATTTCGTCACCACCGCCGGATTAATGTCCACACAGACCATCTTCACACCCGCCGGCGTCATATTTCCCACACCAATTGAGTGCAGCATAGACGACAGCATTAACACCATATCCGCACCTCGTAACAGCTCAGTATATTCTTCTTGAGCCTTAACTAAATCCATTTGCGTGTCAGGAAGCGGGCCGTCATCGCGGATAGAACCTGCTAGGGAAAACGGGATATTATGCTTCACGCATTCGTACATGACACCGTTAGTAACCAGTCCGGCTTCCACAGCTTTTGCAATACTCCCGTAACGTCGCACACTGTTAATTATTTTCAAGTGATGGCGGTGTCCGCCGCGCACAGCCACACCGCGTTTCATGTCAACCCCTAAAGAGGTTCCCATGCTCGATTGTTCCATGTCGTGAACCGCGATCGCATTTCCGCCTAACAGCGCTTGTACGTAACCTTCGCGAATCAAATGCGCTAAATGTTCGCCACCACCAGTGTGGATAACAACAGGCCCCGCCGTAACTACCACTTTGCCACCTCGATCGCGAATTTGGCGCAATTCCCACGCTACTTGTTCCACCACCAATTCTACGCGGCGCTCGCTAGAAACGCTGCCGGACATAAAACTGAATTCTTGAGAATTGCGCTGTTCCCGCGATTCGGTTTTGCGGATGGTGCGGATACCCACTACATCTACAACGACTTTTTCTCCTACTTTTAAATCTCGCAGTAATTTGCATTTAGCGACGGGACCATCGACAGTTTCAGTAATAGCAACTGCACCGTCCATGCGCTGATTTTGCACTTTCACCCACTGGTTATTTACCCGCACTTCTGTGGGATAAATCGTACTCACATAAAAGTCGTCCGGGCCGACGCCATCTTGCACTACCGGTTCTAAAATAGCGTCGCAAATCTCTTGTGGCGGGGGGACTGCACCCAAGTCAATTAGAAGTCCCATGATTTCTTCCATCACATCGTGGGAAGGAGCCGAAACTTTAACGTCTGCACTGGATGTGCTTTGCCGCTGCTCTCCTAAATTGAAATTGAGGACTTGGAAACTGCCGCCGTTTTCGATAATTAAATCTAAAGCGCGGCTGATTAAACCAGCATCGAGCAAGTGACCTTCCATGCGAATTGTGCGGCTTTCTACCATCACGTTTGCCGATCGATCTTCTTGCACCGGTTCCGTTACCCGCAGCGTCAAACACTTACAGGCGCCCCCCGCTTTCAGAAATTCGGTCATCGGCGTTTCAATTACTTTAAAACCAGCATTAGTGATGCGCGTTTTCAAAGCTTCGCTAACTTTATTCATTACCACAACTTTGTCAATATTGACGGCATTGCAGGCAAAATTAGCGGCATCTGCTTCTTCAATGGCAATGCGTTTTTCCGGCGCCACTCGCATTTCAATTAAGCGGTTGGAGTACGAGTCAAATGCTGCTGGATAGTAGAGCAAATAGCCGCCTGTCAGGGGACAAAAACAGGTGTCTAGGTGATAGAAACGTTCGTCAACTAAACGCAGCGAGAGCACTTCTATGTTGAGCCATTTTGCTAGTAACGGGTGCGAGTCGAGTTCGGAACGGAAGCCGTATCCGGCCCACAACCAGCGTCCTTCGCGATCGAGCAAAGCATCGCCAGCACCCTCAAACGGCAAGTCTTTCGGCAGTTCGTGCACGGTGAAACCTTTGCTTTCAAACCATGCTTTGAAATAGGGCTCTTCGCCTTGGCGTTCTTTGTGATAGAAACGGCTGAGGACGAAGGTATTGCCTAAAAGTAAGCCTGCGTTGGCGGTAAAAACCATATCGGGCCAGCCTTTTGCGGGCGGTACGAGGTCTACCACAGCGTTTTCTTTGAGGACGTGGTAGAGTTTTTCCCACTGTTCGACGGCGCGATCGCGCGATGATTTGTGTACGTTGCCCTCCATCCACGGATTAATCACGTAATCCACATCGTAGTGGTCAGGAGCACACATGAGGAAGCGAATTGAGTCAGTCATAATTCAGTTAAAATGTGGTAGACGCTACAGCAGACGTATGTTGACAGAGTTTGTATAATAGCAACTGTAATATTCACTACTAATTTTAGCATCGCAACGTCTGGGCCTCATAAGGCCAACTCTTAATTATATCACGCTTAGGATTAGATTAAACTAAATCACAAACCGTTCTTATGAAATACTCGTGAAATACTGGAGAAAATGTCTGGTTATTACACACACTATAAGAGGTTTTGATAGATTATTAATAGGATATCCGTTGAATTGTGCCAAATCTGACGATCGGGGCGGGTTTACGCTTTTCTCTGGCTGATATTATAGATTGTTGATGAACCCACCCCAGAAGAGTTATAGTTAATTTAACGCACATGATATAACAGCTTCTCTTAACTTTTTTTAACTTTCAACTTTTGCGAAATCGGAAGTTCGATCGCAAATTCTGTTCCCCGGCCAACTTCTGAATGACACTCCAAATTTCCGCCGTGGGTGTCTTTAACTATTTGGTAACTAATCGACAATCCCAAACCAGTGCCACTGCCGATCGGTTTGGTAGTAAAAAATGGGTCAAATATCCTTGACTGAACTTCGGGACGGATACCGGGCCCGGTGTCAGAAATCCGCACACACACTTGATTTTCTCGGCTGACTTCAGTAACAATGCGAATTTGGTTAACTTTGCAAGTACAGTTTGCTGATGACTCTTCCACAGCGTCGATCGCATTCAACAACAAATTCATAAATACCTGGTTTAATTGAGCCGGATAACACTCGATTTTTGGCAGTGTGCCGTAATTTTTAATGAGTTGAATTTCCCGACGTTTTTGCTGTGGCTGCAATCGGTGCTGCAAAATCACCAAAGTGCTCTCTATCCCTTCATGAATGTCTATTACTTTGCGAGCTGTTTCATCAAGTCTCGAAAAGTTTCGCAAAGACAGCACTATCTGCTTAATTCTGTTAGCACCTTCTTGCATTGAAGCCATGATTTTAGGAAAATCTTCCGCGATAAAATCTGCCTCTATTTCTGCCAATTCTTGAGCTATTTCAGGAACTGGTTCGGGATAGTGTTGCTGATAAAGACTGAGCAATTTTAGTAAATCGCGAGCGTACTGTTTGGCGGGAATAATATTGCCGTAGATGAAATTGACAGGGTTATTAATTTCGTGGGCCACTCCCGCTACCATTTGCCCGATACTTGACATTTTTTCGGATTGAATTAGCTGGGATTGAGCATTTTTTAAGTATTCCAGAGTTTGTTCTAGCTGTTGCGCTTTTTCTCGTTCTCGCAGTTCGCTAAGCAGCAACTCTGCTTCGGCTTGTTTGCGATCGCTAATATCCATTACTGTTCCCAACAGTTTGATTACTTCCCCGGTTTCGTTAAAAACCGCTTCTCCTCTGCCTTCCACGTATAGGAT
Organism: Microcoleus sp. Pol14D4; assembly: GCF_036701245.1. Classification (NCBI taxonomy): domain Bacteria; kingdom Bacillati; phylum Cyanobacteriota; class Cyanophyceae; order Oscillatoriales; family Microcoleaceae; genus Microcoleus; species Microcoleus sp. Pol14D4. Next base: position 9,162 of record NZ_JAUBQM010000051.1, on the reverse strand, counting down.
TTGACCGCTAGGATGAAGAAATCGGAACTCTCTTTTGTAGGAAATGCCTTGCGAGATAGTGAGGGTGACAGTTTTTTGAAACACGTCTCTGTCGTCGGGATGACACATCTTTAAAAGTTTTGCAGATGTCGGTTCAGTTGCACTTGAGTCAAGACCAAAAATGCGGAACACTTCTTCTGACCAAGTAATTTTATGAGTGACTAAATCAAATTCCCAACTGCCGATATGGGCAATTTTCTGGGCGGCTGCTAGACTAGCTTCGCTCTGTTGAAGTTTAAGTCGCTGTTGTTTATCTTGTTCGACAAGATTGGCTTGAGCGATCGCAATTCCCATTTGTGCTGCCACAGCTTTCAATAATCTGATCTCATCTTGTGTCCAGTTACGCGGGCGATCGTACTGGTGCAAGCATATCATTCCGTTGGCTTTTCCCTGGTAGGAAGTGCGGATGGATATCATCGACTTCAAACCTATTTGACAGCACAAATCTCTGACATTTTCTAGCAGGGGATCGGAAAAAACATCGTCAGAAACTACAGCTTGCTCTTGGGACAATAAAAACTGAACGTGAGGATTACCCTGTACGGGAATTTGTAAATCTAAAAGCGATTTTGATGCGGCTTTTCTGTACTCAGCGACATTAAAAATTTGGGGAAATGGGTTTTCTTTGTAAGTGTGAATCAAGCAGTAATCGGCATTAAAAATTCTACCTATTTGGGCTGTCGCTGTTTGAAAAACTTGCTCTGGATTTAAGCTGTAGCGGATTTCGAGAGTAATTGTTTCTAGCAGAAATCTTTGCTTGATTTGCCGTTCCAAAGCAGCTAAAGCTGTTTTAAGTTCTAGTTCTGCTTGTTTGCGATCGCTAATTTCAGCAGCAGTTCCCAGAATTTTCCAAGGTTTGCCCTGCGGTGTTCTGGCAAACACGCTCTCCCGGCTGCAAAACCACCGATATTCACCATTCTTCTGCTGTATCCGGTATTCAAAATCAAAGCTTTCGCCATCTTTTGCTCCCTCAAGTTTTTTTCTTTGTTCTGAGAATGCAGGGATATCGTCAGGGTGTATTAACTTAGGAATAAATGTGGCTGCCATCTGCTGTATTTCTTCAAACGTGTAGCCAATATCGCTAGAAATATCGCGGTTGACGTAGAGACTTCTCTCTTCTATCAAATCGTAAACGTACAATAGATTAGGATTCGTTTTAATTACTGCCGACAGCCAGTGCTGGCTTTCTCGTAGTTGTGCTTCGATCCGCTTACGTTCTTCTATTTCAGCTTCTAGCAGCGCATTTTTTGCTACAAGTTCCTTAGAAAGCCGACTGAGCAGCAGTTGATTTTCGACGCGAGCCACGACTTCTTCTATTTCAAACGGTTTAGTAATGTAATCTACCGCCCCCAGCGAAAAAGCTTTGACTTTATCAAAAACTTCATTTAAAGAGCTGATAAAAATCACAGGGATATCTTTCGTTTTCGGAGAAGCTTTTAGCTGTTCGCAGACTTGATAGCCATCCATACCGGGCATCATGATGTCCAGCAAAATCAAATCCGGTGGACTCGATAGAGCAAAGTTGAGAGCTAATTTGCCATCTCGTGTCGGCCGCAGTTTATATCCCCGCTTAGACAAAAGCCGGGATACAAGTCGCAAGCTTTCTGGATTGTCGTCCACCATTAAAATATTTTGTGGGAAAGCAGTTTTTGGAAGTCTAATTGTTTCTCGTCTTGGATTTTTATCGTCAGTTGTATTCACAGCAGACCCTCAAATTATTCAAACTTTTTATGTGGGAATACTTTTAAGTCATTAACCGTTTGTAGCTAACGCTCTCAGGTAAACCAGCACAACTCTTGGGTAGATAGCACGCTCCTAAATTATTTGTAATTATATCAAAAATAAGAATAGTTTGAAAATGTGTGAAAATCTAATTATCGCAGCCCATCAAGAAAACAGGCGAGATTCATCAAATCACACGCTCAGCAAGCAAGTTTGATTAAAGGTAAAATTTTTACAATGTCTAGAAACCGATTTCGCTGGCCTTTATCTGGTGGATAGCTATTGTGTGTTCTAAGTAAATATCCTTAGTCGAAATGACAATTAAAAACCTCCCCGATCAGTGGTATCAACTTAAGACTAAAATCCTTTGCTTCTCTGGTTTTTATCCAAGTCTTGAGTCCGGTAAATCCCCTTTCTTAAGCAAGGCTAGGAGAATTTAGGCATAATTGTCAAACAGTATACCGTTACTATATTTGAGCTTAAGTTGACACCAATGGACCCTGAAACACTCCTACAATCTCTTATATTTTATTTACACCGTCCGGCGGCTGATTTATGGTATCTTTGTCTCAGCCTGCAATTCCCCACAAGCGGCGTACACGGCTTTCACGTTATACCAATTCAGAAAAATTCGAGCAATTTCTAAAGCTAGCTGGGGCTTACCTTGGTCAATCAACCATTGCAAAAAAGGAGTCATTGTCCGCTCGTTTAGCATCCCACCTAATGATAAAAATCCCCACAGTATTTGGTGCAAAACAGTCATTTGAATCATCATCCGCACTTCCCAATTAGGGTGCTTTTGATAAAACAAAACTCCCATTCTCCCGCGCTGAATTTCTCTGTCTATCATGCCAGGAATTTGCTCTAAACTAAAAGGTGGATGCCAGTGATAGCCGACAGCAGCCGGACATTTAATTAATTTTAAACCTAATTTTTTCAACCTCACACCCAACTCTAAATCTTCCCATCCGTACAGTTGAAAGCGAGTGTCAAACAGTCCAGCAGCCAGCAGCCAGTGGCGGGCGATCGCGACATTTCCCGTAGCAAAATAAGCAGCCGAAAAATCGGTTATTTTGTAGGGTTCCGAAGTAGGATTATCGAAATTACAAGTATTAATCACGCTGCCGTAAGTAAAAACCGCATCAGTATCTTTGTAACCCTGTAGCAAAGCATCTGCGTGGGCTTGCAAAAAATGCTCTGTTACCACCAAATCGCTGTCAATAAAAATAATCGTATCGCCCTTAGCATCTTCAACGCCTAAATTGCGCGCAGCGGCGGGGCCTTGGTGACATTGGGCGATCGATCGCACATGAGGCAACAAGTCGGCATCTGCAGCCAACCACTCCAGCGTCCCGTCCGTCGAGCCGTCGTCCACCACAATTATTTCATACTCTCTCACAATCTCACCGAACTGCTGATTTTCCAAAGCCAGTAGACATTTTGCCAAAATCGGTTTACGATTATACGTCGGAATCACAACACTAAAAAACACGGTTTTTCCCCATCTCCACAGTTACCGTATCCCACGGTAGCAGATTTTTCGCAGCAACTCCCTAGGGAAATAGCCAAGTTTAGCAAAAAAAGAATATATAAATCTGTGCTATTTCTGACAAGAATCGATCTCAATTAGGTGCATAATGAAAAGTCGGTTAAACCTCACATTAGGCACCATTCTCAAGAACAGGCAAGATGCCTGTTCCACAAAAATGATATTTTTTTGTGGGGTGGGCATCTTGTCCGCCCTGAAAAGCTTAGTGACAAGGGTGCAAGATGTCAGTTAAATTCAGGATGTAAATAGCAATGAGTCGCGCTAAAAAAGTTGTCCTAGCATATTCGGGCGGAGTCGATACCTCCGTCTGCATTCCTTACCTCAAAAACGAGTGGGGTGTTGAAGAAGTAATTACTCTGGCCGCGGATTTGGGACAGGGAGACGAATTAGAACCGATCCGCAAAAAAGCTTTAGCATCCGGTGCTTCGGAATCTTTAGTTATTGATGCTACCGAAGAATTTGTCAAAGACTATGCGTTTCCAGCGATTCAAGCTAACGCACTTTACGAAAACCGTTATCCTCTTTCGACTGCCCTGGCTCGCCCGCTGATTGCTAAATTGTTAGTAGAAGCTGCGGAAAAATACGGTGCAGATGCGATCGCCCACGGTTGCACAGGTAAAGGAAACGATCAGGTGCGGTTCGATGTGTCGATCGGCGCGCTCAACCCCAAGATTAAGATTTTAGCACCTGCGCGGGAGTGGAAAATGAGCCGCGAGGAAACGATCGCATACGGCGAGAAATGCGGTATTCCGTCCCCAGTGAAAAAGTCTTCCCCTTACAGTATCGATCGCAACTTATTGGGAATGGCTATTGAAGCCGGAATCCTCGAAGATCCTTGGGCGGAACCGCCGGAAGAGGTGTATTTGATGACAAAGGCGATCGAACAAACTCCCGACACACCCGAATACATAGAAATCGGTTTCGATTGCGGAAATCCTGTCACTTTAAACGGCAAAGATTTATCACCAGTCGCCTTAATTTCCCAACTCAACGAAATAGTTGGAAACCACGGAGTCGGCCGGATTGACATGATTGAAAACCGCTTAGTCGGGATAAAATCGCGGGAAATTTACGAAACACCAGCGATTTTAGTTTTGATGCACGCGCACCGAGACTTAGAAAGCTTGACGCTGACAGCAGATGTAACGCGGTACAAGCGAGGCATCGAAGAAACCTACAGCCAAATGATTTACAACGGTCTTTGGTACAATCCTTTGAAAACAGCTTTAGACGCATTTATTCAGGACACGCAAAAGCGAGTAACTGGAACCGTGCGGCTCAAACTGTTCAAAGGAAATGCGACAATTGTCGGCCGCAAATCTGAAAATTCTCTCTACAGTTTCGACTTAGCAACCTACGGCGCAGAGGACGAATTCGATCACAAAGCTGCTGAAGGATTTGTCTATGTTTGGGGGCTACCAACCCGCATTTGGTCGGAGAAGAATAGAGGTTACAAATAGGAGCGAATTAGGGTTGAAAACCTGATGTTAAGCCGCCCAATCGAATTCGGATTAACAATTCGATGTTAACCCGCCGAATCGAATTGGCGGCTACACAAACCAAGTCCGCCTTCGCGGAATTAAGAGTAGGGTGTGCACGGCGCACCTTATTTGCCGCAATCGCCCAACCTCTGCCAATTGCCTAAGTTAGGAGTTAGTAAGATACAGTAATAATTGGTAATTGGTTGTTATCCTAATAATTTGTTAAATTGTCTTCACACAAATTTAGCTTTGAGGTAAGGGTTGAAACCCCTGCCGAATGGTGGCAGGGCTGCGCTAGAATTGCTGGGTCAACGTAAAACAGCCGATCGCTAAGATTTCTGTTTTTCCACACTTCCCAAATCCAACTTAGCCCGCAACTCTTCCTTAATCCGATTTAAAATAGAATCCTCATCCAAAGAAGACAAAATCTTGCTCACAACAGCCTTTGGCCCATCATCTCCCCAAGAAGCACCATTAGCCAAATAAGCCTTAGTAACTTGACCGATACCGTAGGAAGAAACCCCCGCGATCGCAGCTTGCGTCACCGCCACAGACAAATAAGGCCCTAAAGCCAAACCCCCCGTCGCCGGCGTCGCCAAACCCAACAATCCTTTCAACGAACTCAAACCAAAATTAGCCAACAATTCACCGGCCGTAATCCCCCCCATACTAATCGCAATCTTTTGCAGCAATTCCACCGCGCCCGCTTCCGTCATCGCAATGCCGTAAACTTTAGATAAAGTTAAGATCATCACCACATCAATTACCGCACCGCTAAGAATATCAACTACAGTAATTGGATTAAGTGCGATCGCCACCGATTTCGTCATTACCGCGTTCCAGATAATTCGATTAGCCGCCTCATCTCGAATTTCCATTTTTCGCTGCACCAACTGCTCGTTAATATCCCCCGCACAGAGCATCGTATTCAGCGCGACCAAAGATTTGCCTTCCCGGTCTAAAATCTCCAAAATCTTTAATTTTAAATCTTGCACTTGTGGCAAACTGCGAGTCATTTGCACGCCCATACTTCCGTCGGGACGGCGCACCGCCCTCGCCGTCAAAGGGGAAGCCGCCGCCATCACAATTTCATCGGGAGACAACAATTCTCTCACGCGATCGTCTCGAATTTTATGATAAATTGCCAGCCTGTCTGCATCAGGATACTGGTCAATTTTATTAAAGACTAATAACATCGGTTTTCCGGCTTCCCGCAACTGCGAAAGTGCTGCGTATTCCACCTTTGTAATGTCGCCAGCAACTACAAACAAAATCAAATCTGCTTGTTGAGCAACGCGGCGGGCTAAAAGTTCGCGAGTTTCGCCGTCAACTTCATCTATTCCCGGAGTATCGACTAATTCAACTTGCGACAAACGGTAAATAACTGGCGAAAGTCGTAGCGTAGCGGGGCGTAAGCCATCCGGCAAATTCTCATCAATTCCCTCTCCGACATCCCACTGGCCAATAGTCGTGGTGCGAGTCACCCCGTGAGTCGGACCTGTTTCAAAGACATTTTGACCTAGCAGCGCGTTCAAAACCGAAGATTTTCCCCTTCCCACCATCCCAAACACAGCTATTTGCACGCAAGCGCGCTCTAGCTTGTCGAGCATTTTCTCCAACCCGCCAATTTCCGGTTCCAGTCCAGTTCGCTCTTGAACTGTCAAGTCGAGATTTTCTACTATATCTCGCAGAGCATCTTTAGCGTGGCGCAGGTTGAGTTCTGCCTGAATGTCTGCGAAGCTTAAAATTGTGTCATCTAATTCGCGATCGACATTTGAAAAATCCGAGGCTTCAGTCATTGTTACCTGATGTTATAGCTTTGCTTCACTTAAAGTTTCAACCGATATGATGCCATTCTAGCTTTTTCCGTCTGCTTTGTACATTAGGGGTACGGCAATGGCGTGTTTATAATCCGGGTAGGGAGACAGCAATGCTGTCTCCTAATCCTGGTAAGGACACAGCAATGCTGTCTCCCTACAGATATCATGTAAAACCTGTTTAATTTACAACAATGATTAAGCGCCTCCAAATAATAGCCAGTTATCCATTTCCTTTACGTGTAATAATTTTTTTATTAATCTTGCTAGCAATTTGGCTGCCCCTAGCAGCACCAATTTATCTCTTAGTTAAAGATAGTAACCTAGCAACTATTCTGACAATGGGATTGTTGTTTACTGAGTTTCTGTTCCTAGTGCCACGCTGGGGAAAACAGGTTTACGGACAAACCCAATTACTCAAAAGTTACGGTTTAATCAATACGCGAAAAAACGGTTTTGAGCTTTTAATCGGATTGGCGATCGGGCTTTTGCTCACTTTCAGCTTATTTGGGGTGCAAGGGCTGTTCGGCTTAGTCGCGTGGCAAAATTCTGATAATTTGCCGAGAATCATCGCAGAAGGGCTGTTAAGCGCCCTTGGAGTCGGTTTTGCCGAGGAGTTGGTATTCCGTGGTTGGTTGCTGGACGAGTTGCAGCGGGATTACAATTATAAAATATCTCTGTGGGCGAATAGCCTGGTGTTTGCCCTATCTCATTTTATCAAACCTGTCGCGGCAATGCTGGGGAGTTGGCCGCAGTTTCCGGGGTTGTTGTTGCTGGGTTTGATTCTGGTTTGGGGAAAAAGATCGCGCCAAAATCGCCTCGGTTTGTCGATCGGGCTTCATGCAGGTTTAGTCTGGGGATATTACATGATTAACATCGGGCAGTTAGTGCGATATTCGGCATCGGTTCCCGATTGGGTGACAGGAGTTAACGGCAATCCGCTAGCTGGGGCGATCGGGCTGTTGTTTTTGAGTGTTTTGGCCTTGGGTATGCGAAAAATCTCTGAACATTCCAAAGGTTTCGAGTAAGGACGATGAGTCCTTATTTGCCACAACTTGGAGGACTAAATTCCTCACTACCACCCAACTAATTCAGAAATTTATAAACTTATGAAACTCAGCATCTTTGGCACTGCTACACTGTTAATGTATACAGGTTTGTTAGCTCCGGCAAACGCACAAAATACCGCACAAGTCAAGCCAAATAATTCTTTAGTTCAAGTGCAGACAACGCCAGAACAAATTCTCAATGCTTGCCAGCAGAATCAGGTTGAAACCCTGCCAAATCCTTTTACCGATGTACCTTCCAATCACTGGGCTTACAAAGCTGTTTTGACAATGTATTATTGCGGGGCTTACCGAGAAGGGATGAACCCTGCTTTAATTAAAGAATTAATGGAATCGGGAGCTCCTACTAGAGAAAGTTTGCCTTCCAGATCTCGGTTTCCCAATTCCCCATTACAGCCTTTTCCCATAATTAATTAAAGAATTACTGGAATCGGAATATCCTACTAGAGGAAGTTTTTATTCCCGATTACCTTTTCCGCATTTCCCATTACCAAAATTTTAAAACTCAGCAGGCAACGCCAGACCAACTGCTCCCTGCTTGCGTGCAGAATCAGGTTGAAACCCTGCCCACTCTTTTTACCGATGAACCTTCTGATCACTGGGCTTACAAAGCTGTTTTGACAATGTATTATTTCGGGGCTTACCGAGAAGCGACGCTACCTGATTTGCTCACAAACCGCCGATTTATAAAAGTGAATGCAAAAAAGGTGAATTATACAAAAAGTGACTATTCAGATATCAGATACTAACAACACTAATGCCTGCAACCGCCGGCGATTCGAGCTTTTGCTTCACCACAATTTGCACATCGCACCCTAACGCATTTAAAAATCGAAACAACCTTTCTGTTGAAAAACCTGTCAGCTTTCCTCTCATCAACGCTGACACCTTTGGCTGGTCAATTCCTAATACTTCTGCTGCTTGAACTTGATTGAGTTTCCTTTTACTAAGGATCTCAGTTATCTGGCGTACCAGTTCCGCCTTCATCAGCATTTCATCAGAATTAGGCAGACCCAAATCAGCAAATATATTCCCACTACTAACTTGAATATCCATCTCCTTACTCATGATTTCCCCCTTTTTTACCTGGTCTTAGTTATTCCTGAAAAAGTAGTGATAAGAAGCCGTCTATTTCCACCTTATTTAGAAATATAAGCACATCTTATCACTACTGATTCCAGTCTTACTTACTCTTGAAACCTTCGTAATGCTCTTGAGCTCGTTTTAGCCTTTCTTCGATTAACTTAATATCTTGTTGTGGTGTAGCAATTCCTTTTTTAGACTTTTTCTGAAAAGCGTGCAAAACATACACTGTATCTGCAAACTTTACCGTGTAAACTGCTCGATAGGTATCCCCATCATAGTCATCGGTAATTTCTAAAACTTTTGCACCTCCAAACCCTTTGAGAGGTAACTGCTCAATAAGTGCTGATAAGCAAGTATCGCCAAAGTAACTCAGACAAGGCCTGATGGCCTCAAGCTGAGAA
>NZ_JAUBQM010000205.1:0-1178 GCF_036701245.1 Microcoleus sp. Pol14D4 | reverse complement strand
CAGGGCTATTTCATTCTTGAGAGAAGGGTGATAAGCTGAAGCTATATTCCTTCAAATTGTTTTGAGTAATGACCCAACTTGCAATTGTTGAAGCCTTCTCTGACTTGATTGATACTCGTTGTGGCACTGGAAAGCGCCATCAGCAGGCACTCTGTCTTGCTATGTTCACTGTTGCAGTTGCTGCCGGGAACAAAGGTTTTCTCGCAATTGGGGATTGGCTCAAAGCGCACAAAGCCGAATTAGTACAACTTTTTCAACCACCAAAGGAACGAATTCCTTCTTATAGTACGATTCGACGCACTCTAATGCGGACAGAGTATCAGAGTTATTCAGCTTGCTTATCCCGTTTTTTTGGTGTTCAACCATTGCCAAGAGAAACAATCGCTATGGACGGTAAAGTAATAAGAGGTTCATATGAGGCAATCAGCGATGATCCCAAGGTGGATTCACATCCAGCTATTATGCTGGTTAGCGCCTACATTGTGGAGCGGGGCTTGATTCTCGAACCTTATGAGGTGGATTCAAAAACCAACGAAATCACAGCAATTCCTGCATTTATCGAACAGATGGCAGTCAAGGGCGTGGTTTTTGCCTTTGATGCCATTAGCACCCAAAAAAAACCCTTCAGGTGATCGTTGACAGTGAGAATGATTACGTGGGTGCGCTCAAGGGCAACCAATCTGGATTACTAAAAGCAGTCAAAGGCTGTTTTAAATCACAACAGAGCGCTCAAAAAATCAACAAAGGTCATGGTCGTATTGAAAAAAGGACAGTGAGTATTACACAGGATTTGACAGACCTTCCAAAATTTCCGGGACTCAAGACCTTGATTAGAGTTGAATCAGAACGACAAGTATATCGTGCCAACATCATCGAGTATGCCACAGAAACCCGCTATTATATAGCTTCATTTGTTGATACAGCAGAAGCTTTTGGACAAAGAATCCGTGGTTATTGGGGAGTAGAGAATAAAGTGCATTATGTACGGGATGTGACCCGGCGTAGAAGATGCTTCACGCATTAGAACTACCCCAAAGCGTGCAAATCTGGGCAACGGCGCGTAATTTTGCACTCAATTTATATCGAGAGTATGGATTTCAGAATATGGCTCAAGCTCAACGACTTGCTGGCTTTGGTCTTAACACACTCAAGGAATTATTTAGAATGAAATAGCCCTG
>NZ_JAUBQM010000050.1:0-49028 GCF_036701245.1 Microcoleus sp. Pol14D4 | reverse complement strand
ATAATATTTTTTTGGAAATATGTGTTATTTTTGACGCTCAGAGGACAACTTCATCATACCATAGTTCAGCAACGCCAATTCTTCAATCCAAAATCCAAAATCGAAAATCCAAAATGGATTGACGGCGGCCCCCATCTGCGGCTACGCTTTGAAGTGAGAGGTTGCTTGCTTGTAGAAGAAGCAGCCCGCGTCGCCCAAAAATCTAGTTGCACTGCCCAAAGCTGCTCGTAACAGCAATGGACAGCTAACCGCCAAACTGATCACAGCAGTCTGGAGGCTAACGGAGTATCTTAACATCCTCTGTAGCCGCCCTGCTATGTGTTGAAATGCGGGGCGGCTGGGTTTTTGGGTTTTTCTAGAAAACCCAAAACCAGGAGAACATATTATGTCACAGGAATTCGTGCCTGACGACAACTTTTCCGATCGGCCAAATGACGACTCAGCAGCAATATCGGAACAGGAAGTTGTGCTGTTAACGGTTGTCGGTTCGCCGAAAGGAGTCAGGGAAACCATACTCACTTTGTACCGACTAGGATTTGCCCAAGTCGGCGATTGGAGCCCCGTACAACGTGCGGCCAATCCGAAGCAGGTGATGAGCGTGCTGATCCGTCGGAAGCGATCGACTGATGATACACCGCCGAGAAAATCTGGACGGTAAGCTGCGCTGTCATTTTGATTGAAGCGAAGAATTTTCGTGGGGTGGGCGTCTCGCCCGCCCTAAAAATACAATTACTTACTGGGCGTTGATATTGGATTTCAGGGTAGAAGTAAGAGACTTGCGATCGCGGGCAACAATTTACTGCAAGCTTCCACCAATGTCGCCGCACTAGGTAAACCAGCAATAGTTCCTTTCAAAATTTTCATTGCCGTTTTCCCCGCCTTTTGCATTGTACTTTCTTGGGGATTTTTCCCTACTTCTGCCAAAGTTTTTACCTGTTCCAACGCTTCAGCTTTATCATCATCAGATAAATCAGTTTCAGCCTCGATCGCTGTTTGTAACTCAGTCAATAATTCTTTGATTCCCGGTTCATCTGGTTGAGCAGAATCAGATAATTGATTAATTGTATTGGCAACAGTACCGCTGATATCACCTAAACTTAACGCTCCAGCGCCGCTAGCGTTAACGGTTCCGCCTGTAATTTCTATTTTGCGACTTTGGTCGATTTGGTCACTCATAACTTTACTCTCTGATGTAGATTTAACTTCATTAATAAATTTAACATTTACAGGTGGCGGAGTCAACAATTTTACAAATTCATTCAGTTCCCAATTTTTAGGATTCCCTCCTTTCACTAAGTCTAGAAAGACATTTAAATAATGTTTTTGAATGGCAATAATTTCATCTTTAGATTTTAATTGCTCGGCTCGCATTTGAGCTTCTAGCCTTGCTTGATAAACTTCGTCCCAAATTTGCTCAACTTTACCCTTGTCCGTTCCTTCGGGAACTTTGAGAGTCAGTAAAACATCATTTTCTTTCTTCTCAATTCCTTGAATTGAGTCCGGTGTAATGTCTGGAAATTCTCGCATTAACTTCTGAAAAGCGGCGGTAAAAGCTTCGGGGTTAATCCCATCTTTGAGCAGAATTTGCACGGTTGTCATAATTTTTTTATAGACTTTCTCGAAATCCCCCGGTTCAAAACATTTACTGATGTGGTGAGGGCGGCGTTCGCGATCGCCAGTTCCCGGTTGGGGATATTCTAGAAGATAAACAAAGCGACAGTCTACGCGATCGAGCTTTGTATTACCGTCAATGTTCCAAGCTTCCAAACAAGCACCTGTAAAATAAGCTTCTGTAAAATCTGTTGCTAAGGCTTGAGTTTCAGTCAGGTTTGCGAATTCCAAATTAGCTTGATGCAAAGTTCCTTCGCTGAAATTAGCCTGCTTGAGATTAGCCTCGTTGAGATTAACGCCTGTCAGGTTTGCTCCTTGGAGATTCGCACCGACATAGGATTTTTTGTAGCCATTGCCAGTGATGAGTAATTCTCGGACGCGGGTATCAGCTAATATCGAATTACCGACTCGCGCGCGATCGAGTTTTTCTGTATTGTGGAAGCAAGTGCGAGTGAGATTGGCGGTTCTCAAATCTGTACTTTTGAGGGTGGCCTCAGTGAAATTGGCATCAGTTAGATCCGCATTGCGAAAGCTAGTGCCACCTGTAGTGGCAAAGGCAATGGCGATGCTGCGAATCAAGGCCTGTTTTTCATCCCCAGCCAGGGCACGCCAAGCAACGTAAATACCTAGTCCTGCCGCTGTCGCTGCCACTACCACTGCCCCTGCCACTGCCCCTGCCCCTGCCCCGGCTGCTGCCCCTGCCCCGGCTGCTGCCCCGGCCGCTACCACTGCCACTATCCCTGCGACTGCCACTGCCCCTGCGCCTGCCACTACCGCTGCGACTGTCCCTGCCGCTGCGATTGCCCCTGCCCCGGCTGCTGCCCCTGCGGCTGCGACTGCCGCTGCCCCTGCCCCTGCAACTGCCGCTGCCACTGACCCTGCCGCTGCCCCTGTCCCTGTCACTGCCCTTGCCCATGCCGCTGTCGCTGCCGCTGTTGCTGTCGCTGCTGCTGCCGCTGCCCCTGCCCCTGCCGCTGCCCCTGCCGCTGCCCCTCCTCCTAGACCTTGGCGGATAGTAAGTATAAAGAAGATTGCCAAAACTATCAACACAACCACACCGGGAATAATGGTGTACTGTTTGATGTTATTTGGAGTGAAAAAAACTGCTACCCACAAACTAGCAAAGCCTGACATCAATCCCGATATTAACGATAGAAATAGCGAAACAGTTACTAGAAAAATTGTCCATCGACGTTGCAGTCCAGCTTTGGCACGGGTGAAGTCAGCTTCTGTGAGGATCGCATTGGTGAAGTTTGCGCCTCGGATGTCTGCACCGATAAATTTTGCACCTGTGAGGTTTTGACCTTTGAAATTGTGGCCTCGGAGATTTTTACCGGAGAAGTCTTTGGGCATGATTTCACGCAGGGATATAATATTATGTCCAGTCAATTAATGACGACTACAGTGCGAGCTTCTAGCTCGCGAGCCTTACCCTCTTACTACAGAATCATTATTAGCGATTACCGAAACATAATATGATAACTATTTAATAAAAACTCTAATAATTCCACATATCATGTTGCGTCATATCCGAAAAAGCATTTAAAATTTGTTCATAACTAATTCCATCAGCGAGATATTTCAACAGTTCATAAACCTTAATTATCATGCCTATAATACAAAGTTTCCCACCTCGCTTACCCGGTTCGATCGCAATAATATTAGCGATGTCTTGTTCTGACATGGCACTTTTTCTTTAGCTTATTTTCTCAATTCTAGGCTAACAAAGGGATAGAGCGCTTCTAACGTTTGGTAGTTTCCAGCATTTTATTAGTTCCTTTAATTTCCTAATTCAATTTAACTCAATCCCCCCACAGCCAGCACTCCCCTCAAGTCCCATCAGGGGCGTGCCCGGAGTCATTTTGGGTATCTTTTCGCCGATCGCCCCCCATCGTGCAATAATGATATGACTTGCACAAAAACTCTATTAGTAGGTAAATCTTGCCTACCTTACCGCTACATATAGCGTCTCAACTGTCAACCCGTGCAAGTTACCAATTAAACCGGCTGTTGCACTACACACTTTTTTCCTAATGGCTGAAGTCCCCCTAAATCCCGCAGAACTTGCAGAAGCCCTCAACGGCTTTACCGATATCAATTTCCAATTGCCAGACCCCGAAGACGAACAACTACCAGACTTTGATTTTGAAAATCAGGTTGACAATGCCTGGAAAGTGTGCGATCGCTTCGACTTGCAAACCGACATTTGGCGGGGACGCATTCTCCGAACAGTCCGAGACAGAGAAAAAAAAGGCGGCGAAGGACGCGGTACAGGGTTTTTGAACTGGCTCAAAGAAAGAGAAATTGGCAAAAGTCAAGCCTATTCTTTGATAGAATTAGCTAATAGTGCCGATACTCTGATCCAGCAAGGAGATTTAGACCCAAATTCCATTAGAAACTTCAGCAAAAGAGCCTTTGTAGAAACCGCCAAAGCATCTCCCGAAGTCCAGCAAATGGTAACAGATGCCGCAGCAAGTGGCGATCGCATCACCCGCCGCGAAGTCAAACAACTTTCCGACGAATGGATGGCAATGAACTCAGATTTATTGCCAGAAGAAGTCAAAGAAAAAGCATCTACCGGTTCTCTACCTTCCCGCTACCTCGCTCCTTTAGTCAAAGAAATGGAGAAACTCTCCCCATCTCACCAAAGCGAAATTCAAAAAGAAGTAGCAGAAAATCCCGACGTAGATACTGTCAAACAGCTAACTTCCGACGCCAAAAACTTATCAAAATATCTAGACGCCGCCGCCCAAGTGCAAGCTCTCAATCAGTCTCACTTAGACATGGAAATGGCCTTAGAAGAATCTTTGCGAGTAGGCTGTTTGGGGACCACCGCCGACGTTGTAAAACAAGCCGCACAGCTAGAACAAACAGTAGTCAAACTCTACACAATTTGGAAGCGTTTAGGCAGTTTGGCAGATAGATTGTACGTGGATACAGGAGCAAGCACACCCAATTTGCGGTTGCTTTTGGGATGTTTGGACAGTCTTTCGGGAGAAAAGATTGAAGTGGATTTTGGAGACGGAGAACGCTCGATTCGCTTGCAAATTTTCAGCGAATAGCTCAATCTTGACCGCAGATAAACGCCCACATCCAGGGTGAATATCTGCGTCGAACCCTGTTCATCTGCGGTTAAAATTTCTGATTTTTTTCCAAAGATAGCGAGGATGCAAATAACGCCGATATTTGGTAACTACTTCTTTCCCTAACAGGACCACGCTAATCCAAAAACAGATTTCTGCCCCAACAGCTAGAATGACAGATAAAGTAGTTTTTTGGGGAATGTCCAGCGACAGGAAGGGCACAACAAACAAGATTGCCAGCCAGGGCAGAAAAGATATGACAAATAAAAATAAACCGAGCTTTTGCATAGATTCAAATAATACAGTTTTGATATTCCCTTTATCTGTTAGTCTGCTGAAAGTGGACGTGGTTTGTATCGTAGCGATTTCCATCGCCGAGTTACTACAAACTCACATCTGAAACCAATGTCAGCAACCGGCAAGATGCCTGTTCTTGAGAATGCTTCAAAATCTGACTACAAACTTAATTGCCAAGCATCTCCACCTCAATTCTTAATCCCCGTCGCCGCAATCCCCCGTATAAACTGCCGTTGACCGGCCAAAAACAGCAACACCACTGGTACAGTTCCAATTACCACCGCCGCCATCAACAACTGCCAACTGCTAGTAAACTGTTCCTGAAATTCGGCCAGAACCAACTGCACAGTCCGCAACTCCGGCCGCGTCGTAAACACCAGCGGCTTAAACAAATCGTTCCACTCCCCGATAAAGGTAAACAAAAACAGCGTCACCAAAGCAGGGCGGGCTAAAGGCAACATCACCTGCCACAACACCTGCCAGCGGTTAGCCCCATCCAGGATTGCCGCCTCCTCCAACTCCACAGGAACAGTCATAAAATACTGGCGCAGCAGAAAAATCCCAAAACCGTTAGCCGCCGTCGGCAAAATCAGCGCCGCGTAGGTATTCAGCAGATGGCCCCACTTCAAAACCATGAAAATGGGAATCACCAAAAGCTGAAACGGAATTACCAGCGTTGCCAAAACCCCCAACACAATCGCCTGTCGCCCGCGAAACTTCAGCCGGGCCAAGGCGTAACCGGCCAAAGCAGAAGTTACAACCTGAAAACCCGTCACTGCGATCGCCACTAGAGTAGAATTAACAAATGCCAACAAAAAATTGCCACGTCGCCAAGCTTCCTGATAGTTCGCAAAAGTCAGGCCTGTGGCCTTGACACCGACACCAGATGGTGATACAGAAACCAAAAATACAGCAGCCAGCGGCAGCAGCACCAGCGCAGCCCCCGCCAGCAACAAAATAAAACTCAGCAGTTCCAGCGCTTGAGATCTGTCAAAGGATTTACCCATAAAATTGTGAATTAACCTAAAATAATAAGCCTGTGACGTTATCCCACCCGATCGCCTCCCAGAGGCTTCCCATACAACAACATAATATGTCCTAGAGGGAAAGAAGGAGTACCTAGGGAGGAAGTGGTGATTAGGATATAATGTTAGAGATAGAGTTGGTACTGTAAAACCCTTCAAGGTGGAGACATAGACCGTATTTCTATCATCTATTTCCGGGCAAAAGATCGACTAACGACTAATTCAAGTAATTAGTAAATAGATAGCATTCTAGCGATAGTCTTTCTGGAGTGTTCGACGGCAAAAGTCCGGCAAACACGCTGAGGACGCCAGTTTTTCCCGGAACGTCAAAGAAAAGTTCTTTGTCGAAAGAATCCTCAGCTATAATCTCTGATTTAGATGGGGTGCGTTCAAAAAAGGTAAAGTGCACTGTCACTGACCCCCAATTTTAAAGTGGTTTGCAGACATCCCACAAGCTTATATGAGGAGACTACATATCTATGCCCCAGCTTGAGGCCAGCCCAACAATTGACTTTCAAACCGAAACTTACAAAGATGCTTACAGTCGCATCAACGCCATTGTGATTGAAGGCGAACAAGAAGCTCACGACAATTACCTGACACTGGCCGAACTGTTGGCTGACAAAAAAGCAGAGTTAGTTGGCTTGTCCAAGATGGAGAACCGCCACATGAAAGGCTTCCAAGCTTGTGGCCGGAATCTTAAAGTCACGCCCGACATGGCATTTGCCAAGCAGTTCTTTTCGGAACTGCACAAAAACTTCCAGACGGCCGCTGCCCAAGGTCAGATTGTAACTTGCTTGTTGATTCAATCGCTAATTATCGAGTGTTTTGCGATCGCAGCTTACAACATCTACATCCCCGTCGCCGATGACTTTGCTCGCAAAATCACCGAAGGCGTCGTCAAAGAAGAATATAGCCACCTCAACTTTGGGGAAGTCTGGCTGCAAGCTCACTTTGAGGAATCCAAAGCCGAACTAGAAGCCGCCAACCGCCAAAACCTGCCCATCATCTGGAGACTGCTAAACTCTGTCGCAGACGATGCCCGCGTCTTGGGAATGGAAAAAGACGCTTTAATCGAAGACTTTATGATTGCCTACGGCGAAGCCCTAGGCAACATAGGCTTTAACAACCGCGATATTATGCGGATGTCAGCACAAGGCCTCGCAGCCTAGTTAATTGGGAAATAAGGAATGGGAAAAAAATTAAAAATTAAAAGTTAAAAAGGGGATAACTCATTTTAAAAAATAAATTTTTAATCTTCCCATCTTCCATCTTTTATCTTCCATCTTTCATCTTCCATCTTCCATTTTCAATCTTCCTTCATTTGACAACTTAATGTTTGGTCTAATCGGTCACTTAACCAGCTTAGAACACGCCCAATCAGTAGCTAACGAGCTGGGCTATCCAGAATATGCCGATCAAGGTCTCGATTTTTGGTGCAGCGCACCGCCCCAAATAGTTGATCAGATCACGGTAACAAGCATCACTGGACAAAAAATAGAAGGCCGCTATGTGGAGTCCTGTTTTCTGCCAGAAATGCTAGCCACTCGCCGGATTAAAGCAGCCACTCGCAAAATCCTTAATGCGATGGCACACGCTCAAAAAAACGGGATTAACATCACTGCTTTAGGCGGCTTTTCTTCGATCATTTTTGAGACTTTCAACTTGCAGCAAATTAAGCAAATTCGCAATCTCAAGTTGGAGTTTGAACGCTTCACTACCGGTAACACTCACACGGCTTACATCCTCTGCCGCCAAGTAGAAGAAGCAGCCCCAAAATTGGGAATTGAACTTTCAAAAGCCACTGTAGCGGTTTGCGGTGCTACCGGGGATATTGGCAGTGCGGTGTGTCGCTGGCTCAATGTTAAAACAAATGTAGCAGAATTGTTGCTGATTGCCCGCGACAAAGAACGATTGCAAGATTTGCAATCAGAATTGGGGCGAGGCAAAATCATGGACTTGGAAGAAGCCCTGCCCCAAGCCGATATTGTAGTCTGGGTAGCCAGTATGCCCAAGGGAGTAGAAATTGACCCTAAGACATTGAAGCAACCCTGTTTATTGATTGACGGCGGCTATCCAAAAAATCTGGCAACTCAGGTTCAGCATCCAGAAATTTACGTACTCAATGGCGGCATTGTAGAGCATTCCCTCGATATTGAGTGGAAAATTATGAAGATTGTCAATATGGATGTACCGGGCAGACAGTTGTTTGCCTGTTTTGCTGAATCAATGCTGCTGGAATTTGAAAAAATGTATACCAACTTTTCTTGGGGACGAAATCAAATTACTGTGGAAAAGATGGAGCAAATCGGTCATATTTCTGTCAAGCACGGTTTCAGGCCTTTAATGTCATTTTGATGTGATGTGTTGTAGTTATTGGTTATTGAGGAAAGTTTTTCTGATAATAACCAGTAACTTTTTTGATAAGGTTAAGCGTTAACAGTCAACTATTAACATTATCTCCCAGAGCACGAGCATAATAAAAGTAGTTTGTAGTTCAGAACAAGCGGATGTGATTGGTCGCAAGAGTTTGTGTTTAATTATTCGGATATTTGATAGTTGGCGACAAAATGTAATATAGACAGGGCTGTTAAAGCTTCCGAAGAGGTGAGTTCGATCGCGCTGGTGTCGCTTTTGGACTTGGGAACTGTTCAGCAGGGTTAGGTCTTTTGTGGCGGTGGGGAACCCAGGGACGCTGGGAAATAGAGGCGTAAAAATCAGAAGCAAGCAAAAATAGTGTAGCAAAAAACGAGGCTCAAGTCTCTGGTTTTAAACAAGCTTAGTATGCCAAGCATAATTCAAAATTCAAAACTTCCCAATTTCCCCTCTTTTTCAGCATCCCCTGACAGGGTAGGATCTGGAAATAGTCGATCGACAAAACCTGACAAAACCTTATAGAAATTATCCGCGTGCCAAACCCAGACCGTAAACCCTTACTCTTAGATTTTGAAAAGCCTCTGGCCGAACTCGAAACCCGAATTCACCAGATTCGCGAACTCGCCGAAGAAAACAGCGTCGATGTCACGGACGAAATTCGCAAACTCGAAGCTCGCTCGGCCCAACTGCGACAAGAAATCTTCAGCAGCTTGTCCCCCATGCAGCGGCTGCAACTCGCCCGTCACCCGCGCCGCCCCAGCACGCTCGATTACATTCAGGCAATTAGCGACGAGTGGATAGAGCTTCACGGCGATCGGCGCGGCGGAGACGACCCGGCCCTCGTCGGTGGAATTGCCCGCATAGATGGGCGTCCCACAGTCATTATCGGCCATCAAAAAGGGCGCGACACTAAAGACAATATCGCCCGCAACTTCGGTATGGCTGCTCCCGGCGGCTACCGCAAAGCCCTGCGGTTGATGGAACACGCCGATCGCTTCGGAATGCCAATTTTCACCTTTATCGACACTCCGGGGGCTTGGGCGGGCTTAGAAGCAGAACAGCTCGGACAGGGAGAGGCGATCGCCTGCAACCTCCGAGAAATGTTTCGCCTCGACGTTCCCATTATTTGCACCGTCATCGGCGAAGGCGGTTCCGGCGGCGCTTTGGGTATCGGTGTCGGCGAGCGGCTGTTGATGCTGGAACATTCCGTCTACACCGTCGCCACTCCCGAAGCTTGTGCGGCCATTCTCTGGAAAGACTCTGGCAAAGCTAACTTGGCCGCAGAAGCCCTGAAAATTACTTCCTGGGACTTGAAAAACCTCGGCATTCTCGATCAAATAGTACCAGAGCCGATCGGCGGCGCTCACTCGAATCCCCTCAAAGCTGCTTCCATACTCAAACAAGCTTTGTTGGAAAACTTAGCAGAACTCACACAGCTTACGGCTCAGCAGCGACGCGAGCTTCGATATCAAAAGTTTCGCCACATCGGTGTGTTCACTGAAATTTCTGCTTGAGCCGATCGATTCAGAGCTGTGAGCTATCAGTTAAAAATCTCTTAACTTTAAACTCATAACTCACAGCTCATTATTCTGCCGATCAGTCAGCAGTGTTATAATTTCTCAGGTGACACCGGCTTAACAGTTCTTAATGTTCATCTCATAATTAACTGTTATCACCCGCAGCAGACAGTTGTCTAATTTGCCGAAGAAGGCTGCAACGCTGTAGGGAGTTGCCGAGCGAAAGTATTAGGACACTGAATGAACCATCCAACAACAAAGCAGGCTCTGATAACCGGAGCCAGCAGCGGTATTGGCAAAGCGACGGCTCTAGCGTTCGCAGCCGAGGGCATAAATCTGGCATTAGTTAGCCGAGAGTCGGAAAAGTTAGAAGCCGTTGCCGCAGCAGCCCGAGAAGTCGGAGTGAAAGCAGAAGCTTATCCCTTAGACTTGGCAAAAATTGAGCAAGTGCAAAGCAGCATCAGCGCGATCGCATCTCAATTGGGTTCCGTAGATATCCTGGTCAACAGCGCTGGCATGGGCTACACCGGCTCTTTGACGGAAACGCCCCTAGCCGAGTGGCAGAGCGTTCTAGACCTCAATTTGACTAGCGTTTGGCAGTGCATTTTAGGAGTTTTGCCCTCCATGCGCGATCGCAGATCGGGAATCATCATCAACGTTTCCTCGATCGCCGGCACCCAAGCCTTCCCCAACTGGGGAGCCTACTGCGTCAGCAAATTCGGTCTCATGGCTTTGTCTAAAACCTTAGCCGCCGAAGAACGGACTCACGGAATTCGCGTAACAGCAATCTGTCCGGGTTCTGTCAATACTCCCCTGTGGGACACAGACACCGTGGAAGCCGACTTCGATCGCAGTGCCATGTTAACCCCAGAAATCGTGGCCCAATCAATTCTGCACGCAGTTCAGTTGCCAGCAAGTGCAGTAATTGAAGAAATCACGCTCATGTCCAACGCAGGAGTTTTGTGAACTTGAGATTTTAGACTGCTGGATTTTTCTCGAATTCAACAATCTTTGAATCTATAGCTATATCCCCCAATCCAAAATCGCAAATCGATTCACCCTCACACCAAATTGTTATGACAATTGCATCTTCCCCCGATTCCAATGGCTCGAACTCAATTTCGACTGACAGCATGAAACTGTTACAAACCCCAGACAACAACACCCCGCGCATCCCAACTCGACCAGATCGCAATTCCTCGAACGGTCAAGAATCCAGCGTGCCCAAACCCTCCGAAGTAGGCCAAGAAGAAATGATGGAGGCCGTTCGCACAATGCTGCTGGGAGTAGGAGAAGACCCCGAACGTGAAGGATTGCTCAAAACCCCAAAACGGGTAGCAGAAGCAATGCGGTTTCTCACCAGCGGTTACAGTCAATCCCTCGAAGAACTCCTCAACGGCGCTATCTTTGACGAAGGCCACAACGAAATGGTACTGGTGCGAGACATCAGCGTATTCAGTATGTGCGAACACCATATGCTGCCGTTTATGGGCCGAGTTCACATTGCTTACATTCCCAACCAAAAAGTAGTGGGATTGAGCAAATTAGCCCGAATTTCCGAGATGTACAGCCGCCGATTGCAGGTGCAAGAACGTTTGACGCGCCAAATTGCCGAAGCAGTTCAGACAATATTGGAACCGAAGGGAGTGGCCGTAGTAATGGAAGCCAGCCATATGTGCATGACGATGCGGGGTGTGCAAAAACCTGGTGCTTGGACGGTTACGAGTGCAATGTTGGGCGTGTTCCAAGAAGAACAGAAAACTCGCGAAGAATTCCTGAATTTGATCCGCCACCAACCGGCATTCTTTTAGTCATTAGTCATTAGTCATTAGTCATTAGCCAATCACTTTTTTCCTGGTGGCTAGCGATCAAGTAATTTGGTCACTAGCCCCCTGATTCATCCGCAGTCGCAATTCCATAATCTAAAATCTAAAATCTAAAATCAGATGACGATCGACTGATAAACCCATAAAATAGACGGGTGACTCATGACTTGTGACTAAATGAATCCCATTAAATTCGGTACAGATGGCTGGCGCGGCATCATTGCTGACGATTTTACATTCGATCGCGTAGCGTTAGTCGCTCCCCTAGCGGCACAAGTTCTCGCACCAACCGGCGGCAGCGATGGCAGCAGCGGTACCGTAATTGTCGGTCACGACCGCCGATTTCTGGCTGAAGAATTTGCCAAAACAGCGGCTGTGGCCATCCAAAACGCAGGATTTGACGTGCTGCTTAGCGAATCCTACGCCCCCACTCCAGCTTTCAGTTTAGCTGCCAAACAATTAAATGCTTTGGGTGCGATCGTCCTGACAGCCAGCCACAATCCCGGTCCATATTTAGGGTTAAAAGTCAAGGGAGGATTTGGGGGTTCAGTTTCGCCCGAAGTTACTCAACAGATAGAAGCAAAACTAGACAATCCGGCGGCACTTTCAGCAACTCCCGGCAAATTGGAGAATTTCAATCCTTGGCCGGCTTACTGCAAAACCTTGCGGGAAATGGTGGATATTGAGGCGATTAAAGAAGCGATCGCCAGCGGCAAAATTACAGTATTTGTAGATGTAATGCACGGTGCCGCCGCCGGAGGATTAGCTCAAATTTTAGAAGAAACAGTACATGAAGTCAACAGCGATCGAGATCCGCTGTTTGGCGGCGGTGCACCGGAACCTTTGCCGCGCTACCTGTCGCAGTTATTTCGGGTGATGCGTACTCACCAGCGAAAAAGTTCTGGTTTGTCGATCGGATTTGTATTTGACGGAGATAGCGATCGAATTGCAGCCGTTGACTCTAGCGGCAACTTTCTCAGTTCACAAATCCTAGTTCCCATATTAATCGAACATTTAGCTTCACGGCGCGGCTTAACCGGGGAAGTCATCAAAACAGTCAGCGGTTCAGACATAATTCCCAAAATTGCCAAGCTGTACGACTTGCCTTTATTTGAAACGCCGATCGGTTACAAGTATATAGCCGATCGAATGTTAACCACCCAAGTCTTAGTCGGCGGCGAAGAATCGGGAGGAATTGGCTACGGTACGCACATTCCCGAACGAGATGCTTTGCTGTCAGCGCTGTACTTATTAGAAGCAGTTGTCAAATCCGGGGAAGATTTAAGTGAAATTTACAGCCGACTGCAACAAGAAACCAGCTTTTCTTCAGCTTATGACAGAATCGACTTGCACTTAGCAAACATGGAAGAAAGGTCGCGTTTGCTGTCGCTGCTGCAAAATCAACCCTTAACAGAAATCGCCGGCAAAGCAGTTGTAGATTGCAACAAAGTTGACGGATATAAATTCCGTTTAGCCGACGGAAGTTGGCTGTTAATTCGGTTTAGCGGAACCGAACCAGTGTTGCGGCTGTATTCAGAAGCGGCGACATTGAAAGAAGTTATGCAAAACTTAAACTGGGCGAAAAATTGGGCGCATAATTAATCGGACTTTTCCACCGCAGATGAACGCAGATGAACGCAGATGACTCGATCTCAAATCTCTCTTTCTCTGCGTCCTCTGCGCCCTCTGCGGTAAAAAAAATCCCATTATTTCCCAGCCTACAAGCAATAAATTTCCCACCAACCAGGAACAATATAACTTATTGGCGCGCGTGCGACGTTTTTTTTGTTAACATCAATTTGTAAGTTTTAATAGAAATAATGACCGATCGCAAATTGCTAGTTGTAGCTACGGGCAATCCGGGTAAACTCAAGGAAATGCAAGTTTATCTTCAGGATTTGGGATGGGAATTGGAGCTCAAACCGGAAGAGTTGGAAATTGAGGAAACAGGCGAAACTTTTATTGCTAATGCTTGCTTGAAGGCGTCTGAAGTGGCAAAAGCAACGGGCAAATGGTCGATCGCCGATGATTCTGGTTTAATGGTAGATGCACTCGACGGTCAACCTGGGATTTACTCGGCGCGCTACGGGAAAACCGATGCTGACAGGATCGATCGACTTCTCAAAGAATTGGGTAGCGAACAAAACCGGGAAGCACAATTTGTTTGCGCGATCGCGATCGCCCGTCCCGACGGTACAATTGCCTTGCAAGTAGAAGGAATTTGTCGGGGCGAAATCCTCCACACCCCTCGCGGTACCGGAGGTTTCGGATACGATCCCATTTTCTACGTACCCGCACAGCAACAAACTTTTGCAGAAATGACACCAGATATCAAGCGATCGCACTCTCACCGCGGCCGAGCCTTCCAAGCTCTATTACCACAAATAGCGAACCTTGTCAACCCATAATGAGGAAAAAAGCCAAAACAGGGGGTAACTGTGGCATTGGATATTGAGAGTTAGGTATCAGAATTAAACAGGAAAGAGGTTTTTCCTTAGCAATGACCAGTTACCAAAGACCAATTACCAAAGACCAATTACCAATACCCAATGCCCAATGCCCCAGTATCTTAGATTGCCTCCAAGTTCTTTTCCCCAGTCCGAATCCGAATAATTTGTTCTACAGGAGAGATGAAAATCTTGCCGTCGCCAATCTCGCCCGTGCGGGAAGCCGCGATAATTTTATCAACCACCATGTCAACCTGATCGTTTTCCACAACAATCTCGACCTTGAGCTTTTGCAAGAACTCAACGGTGTACTCAGAACCGCGATAGCGTTCTGTCATGCCCTTCTGACGGCCAAAACCTCTAACTTCAGAAACAGTCATCCCCACAATACCAGCATTGACGAGTGCGATTTTCACTTCGTCTAGTTTAAAGGGGCGAATAATAGCTTCAACCTTTTTCAAGTTTTTCACTCCTAACAGTTAGTACCTTCGTTATATTACTTAATCGGCGTGACATCTTTTAATACCACTGCCAACAGCAAGTATTTTGTCAAGTATATTACCCTATCTTGTACTCGCGATGAAATGCACGCCAACCTTTAACAATCTTCTCGGATTTTCCGGGCGCGCGGGTTCTCGGCTCCGGCCGATCGCGGTACAGTTAAGAAGACTGCAGCCGTCCCCCGCCGATCTGCTAAAACAGAAAAAGAACCCAGGAGACAGGAGTTTTCCGAGTTTCCGCTTTGCTATGTGAGATTTGCACGTATTGCTGAAAACTATAATTGCCAGAGGCGGTCAGTTAAACTATTCTTATGCACCCAGCCAGCCCTCCCCCTGACCGCAGCGGGCTTGATGCCCTACTGAGAAATCGCCCCTTCCTAGCCTTGTGGACGGGCCAGTTATTGGCCCAAGTGGCGGATAAAATTTTTTACGTATTGCTGATTATTCTGCTGAAAACCGGCGACTACCGACCCTGGCCGGTTTCTTGGCAACATTCGGAAAATTCTATGCTGTCAGCGGTCATGATCGCCTACACCGTGCCGGCGATCGTCTTTGGTTCAGTAGCCGGGATCGTGGTAGACCGCTTTTCCAAAAAGCAAATGCTGATCGCCTGCAACGTGATTCGAGCCGGGTTGATTGTAGCTTTGCCGTTTTTGCCCAAAGCTTTTGTGGTTTTGCTGACGATGACGTTTTTGATCTCTACCGTAACGCAATTTTTTGCTCCGGCAGAGCAGGCGGCAATTCCTCTGGCTGTGGGGCGAGAGGGACTGATGTCGGCAAATGCGCTGTTCGCCTCGTCCACCATGGGCGGGATTATTGTCGGGATGACGATCGGCGAACCGCTGTTTAGTTGGGTCAAACACAGCTTCGGATCGGCTTCTCAAGAGTTTTTGCTGGGCGGGTTGTACCTGATATCGGCAGGTTTGATCTATGCCATGCGGATCAAAGAAAGTCATGCCGGCAGCAGTGGCAAAAACGTCCATCCTTGGCAAGATCTCAAAGAAGGTTTGCGCTATTTGAAACACAATCACCTTGTCAGCAACGCGATGGTGCAGTTGACGATTTTGTATTCCGTGTTTGCAGCGCTTCAGGTGCTGGCGATCGCGCTTTCAGGCAAAATAGGTCTCAAAGAAACTCAATTTGGCTTTTTGCTGGCTGCAGCGGGAGTCGGAATGGTCTTCGGCGCAGCCTTTTTGGGACACTGGGGCGGTCGATTCCACCACAAACCTCTACCTTTAATCGGTTTCTTGATGATGGGTTTTGTATTAGCAATGTTTGCCTTTACCCGACAGTTGTGGGTGGGATTCGGATTGAGTGCTCTGTTCGGTTTTGGTGCTTCCTTAATTAACGGCCCGATGCAGGCTCTGATTCAAGAAAAAACTCCAGAATCTATGCGGGGCAAAGTCTTTGGATTGGAAAACAATGCGATTAATATTGCTCTGAGCCTGCCTTTAGCGATTACCGGCCCGCTGACTGATGCTGTCAGCAAAGCCGTCCGATCGGATGACCTCGGCTTGCGGATCGTGTTACTGAGTTTGGGCTTTTTGGTATCGGTGATGGGCATGGCAGCTTGGAAACATACTCGCAAAGTATTGCAGGATGTTCTCTGAGACTTTGGCAAGAAGGAAGTTCGGCAACGAGCAATGTACGGGATGTAATGGAGGTAACGGATGTAACGGAGGTCAAGAAGAAGGGAGAAGGAAGAGGGAAGAGGGCTTTATTTTCGCGATCGATCTCTAACATAGCAATCCCCCTGATAGTGAGGACGTTCTTAATTGCTGAAACGATTGTTTTTGTTGTCGAATGTCGCATGACGAATGCTATACAAGCGTCATATCGCGGTAAACCGACATAGAGGCCGCTATTTCCTCTGTTTCTTTTCTTCCTCTGCTGTTCCACAATGTCTAGATCGGGCGAACCCTCTGCGATCGCGAAATCTTTTGTAAAATCTCACCACTTAAATTTTCATAGTTTCATTAATTGAGATTAAAGTAGTATAAAAGCTTTCATTAAAAATCATAATTAGTTTAAGGAAGGAAATTCTGTGCAACTAAAAACTAAAGTGACCATCAGACGTGCAACTGGTGGATTTGCTCTGATTGACAGCTTGATCCGCCACGGCGTCAAGCATATTTTTGGTTATCCGGGCGGAGCAATTCTGCCGCTTTACGACGAACTCTACCGCGCTGAAGAAACCGGCGTTATCAAACATATTCTGGTGCGGCACGAGCAAGGTGCTGCTCACGCGGCCGACGGGTACGCCCGCGCTACCGGACAAGTTGGGGTTTGTTTTGCTACTTCCGGCCCCGGCGCAACTAATTTGGTAACGGGGATTGCGACAGCCCACATGGATTCGATCCCGATGGTAATTATTACCGGTCAGGTGGCCCGTCCGGCGATCGGCACTGATGCGTTTCAGGAAACAGATATTTACGGGATTACCCTGCCAATTGTCAAGCATTCCTATGTAGTGCGCGACCCCAGAGATATGGCGCGAATTGTGGCAGAAGCTTTCCACATCGCGAGTACAGGGCGGCCCGGGCCTGTGTTGGTTGATGTACCCAAGGATGTGGGTTTAGAAGAATTTGACTATCTGCCCGTGGAACCCGGAGCAGTGAGAATTCCGGGCTATCGGCCGACGGTGAAGGGAAATCCCCGCCAGATTAATCAAGCGATTCATTTGCTTAAGGAAGCGAAGCGTCCTTTGCTTTATGTCGGCGGCGGGGCGATCGCAGCCGGGGCCCACGAGGAAATTAAGGAACTGGCCGAACTTTTCCAATTGCCGGTCACGACAACGCTGATGGGCAAAGGTTCCTTTGACGAAAACCATCCTCTGTCGGTGAAAATGCTGGGGATGCACGGCACTGCTTACGCTAATTTTGCCGTTACCGAGTGCGATTTGCTGATTGCTGTGGGGGCGAGGTTTGACGATCGCGTGACCGGGAAATTAGACGAGTTTGCCGCGCGGGCTAAGGTGATTCACATCGATATCGACCCGGCGGAAGTCGGCAAAACTCGCGGCCCTGACGTGCCGATTGTCGGAGATGTCCGGCAAGTTTTGATCGATTTGCTGCGCCGCTGTCGGGAAACTGGAGTTTCGGGGAAAACCGGACAGACTGCAGAATGGCTGCACAGGATCGATCGGTGGAAACAGGACTATCCGTTAGTTGTGCCTCATTACCCAGACATTTTGTCTCCGCAAGAGGTGATTTCGGAGTTGGCTACCCAAGCGCCGGATGCTTACTACACAACAGATGTCGGTCAACATCAAATGTGGTCGGCTCAATTCTTGAACAACGGGCCGCGCCGCTGGATTTCGAGCGCTGGTTTGGGCACGATGGGTTTCGGGGTGCCGGCGGCGATGGGCGCGAAAATGGCGCTGCCGCATGAGCAAGTGATTTGTATTGCTGGCGATGCTAGCGTGCAAATGAATATTCAAGAGCTGGGAACGCTAACACAATACGGCATTAATGTCAAGATTGTGATTGTAAATAACGGCTGGCAAGGCATGGTGCGGCAGTGGCAGCAGGCGTTCTACGGGGAGCGTTATTCGTCGTCGAATATGACTGTGGGGATGCCGGATTTTGTAATGCTGGCTGAAGCTTACGGGGTGAGAGGGATGCTGGTTTCGCGGCCGGAGGAACTCAAAGATGCGATCGCTCAAATGCTCGCTCACGACGGCCCGGTGCTGATGAACGTGAAGGTGACGAGGGACGAAAACTGCTATCCGATGGTTGTTCCAGGTAAGAGCAACGCTCAAATGGTTGGTTTGCCCGATCGTAGCAAGTTGCAATCTGCGGAGTTGGTTTATTGTCCGAGTTGCGGCGCTAAGAATGTTTCCACCAATAACTTTTGTCCTGAGTGCGGGACAAAAGTTTAAGTAGTTTTGAGTGGGGACTTAGGCTGTGCCTATTAGTCTCAACTTAAGGTCAAACTTACTCAGAGACTGTTGTTTGTCGCCGAGGCCAGATCCCCCCTAGCCCCCCTTAAGAAGGGGGGAACCGGAGCGATCTCAAAGTCCCCCTTCTTAAGGGGGATTTAGGGGGATCTGGCCTCGGATAAAAGCGAGAGATACAAAGGTTTCAGACTTAAGTTGACACATATCGGCAATGCCGTCTCTTTACCTGAATCTGCTGTTCCAGATTTAAAACCATGTCCGCTGGCATCGCATCGAGAGCTTTAATCTGTAATCTCTAAGCATATTTTATGAGCCAGTGTCTAAACCCTGATTGCTTATTCCAAAACCCATCTGGCTATACAAAATTCTGTCAAAAATGTGGGAATAAACTGCTATTGGGCGATCGCTACGGAGCGAAAAAAATTATTGGACAAGGGGGATTTGGGCGCACTTTTCTAGCTGTTGACGAGTATAAACCATCTAAACCTCCCTGTGTTATTAAACAATTCTACCCCCAAGTTCAAGGCGCTTCTAGTATCCAGAAAGCTGCTGAGTTATTTGAGCTTGAAGCAGTACGCCTAGAACAGTTGGGTAAACATTCTCAGATTCCAGACTTATTAGCATATTTTAGTCAAGATGGACGGCAGTATTTAGTCCAAGAATTCATCGAGGGTGAAAATTTAGCCGAAGCACTAGAATCTAAGGGATATTTTAGCGAAACGCAGATTCGCAACTTGCTTAATAATTTACTGCCAGTATTCGAGTTCATTCACTCTCGCCAAGTAATTCACCGAGATATCAAGCCAGAAAATATTATTGTTCGGCAAGATGGGCAATTGGTTTTAGTTGACTTTGGAGCCGCGAAATATGCGACACAAACGGCTCTAGCGGTAACGGGAACGAGGATCGGGACGGCTGGATATATGGCACCAGAACAAGCCAACGGTAAAGCTATTCATGCGAGTGATATTTATAGTCTGGGTGTGACTTGTCTGTGTCTGTTAACTGAGGTTGAGCCGATTGATTTATTCGATGATAGCGAGTTTGAGTGGGTGTGGCGAGAACACTTAAAAACATCTGTCAGTTCGGAACTGGGTCAGATTTTAGATAAAATGATACAGCCTGCTATTAAAAAACGTTATCAATCTGCTACTGAAGTTTTGCAGGATCTTGGTACTCAATCACCTCAATTATCAGCTCACACACCTCAACCAGCAACGTCACCAGACTCGCTTACATCAGCGCGGGGTGTTGACTATACTCGTCTCCGGGATTTATTAGCAGCAGGAAAGTGGAAAGAGGCGGATCAGGAAACAATAAAGGTAATGCTGAAAGCTGCGAGACGGGAGAAGGAAGATTATTTTGATACGGACTCAATTGATAATTTTCCTTGCGATGATTTGCAGACGATAGACCAGTTGTGGGTCAAATATAGTCAGGGTCGCTTTGGTTTTAGCGTCCAGAAAAAAATTTGGTTGGAAGTGGGCGGCAAAGTTGATTGGGATACTGAATGCAAGCTAGGCGATCGCGTCGGTTGGCGAAAGAGGAGAAAGGGGAGGAAAGATTGGTTGAGCTACAATGATTTAACTTTTAATCTGCAAGCACCAGAGGGCCACCTCCCTGGACAGATGTTTGGGTGGTGGGGTGGGTTCCGGGGTTTGGGTGTGAAGTGGCGTTATGGTTCTTCTCTCGCATCGAGAGCTGTAAGCTGTAATCTATAGCGATTTCAGCCCTTTGTCAAGTATTTATTCTCGAACCTTTTTTACGAATCTAGGGTTAATTAGCGAACACTAATGCACCAATTATATTAAAATATGTACAGCTTAGATATGCCCTATGAAATAGAATTTACAACATAATCTTTAGCCAACATAAAAATTCTCAGACCTATTGATCGCAACTTAGAAAATCATCCCCTATTTAAAGAATACGCCAATAAAGATCAGATAAATGCTGATATGGCCACAGCAGAAGCTGAGGAATGAAACAAGCATAAGACGCAAATAAACTTTGTGGTTTACTCAAAATAGGAAAATTCGCGGGAGTGGCAAATGAATCTTTATTTGGGAATAGATTTCGGCACGACGGGCGCGCGATCGACTGTCATAGACTCCCAGGGTACAATACATTGTGAGACTGAATATACTTTTGCCAACAACGGGCAACAACAGCCTGAATTGCCCTCGGTGTGGCAAAATGCGCTGTGGGATTCGATAGAGCAAATTCCCCCAACAATCCGCAATCAGGTAAGGGCGATCGCCCTTGACGGCACATCTTCCACTGTCATGCTGTGCAATACCGACGGTATACCAGTATGTGAGCCGATTTTATACAATGATGCGCGCGGTGCAGCGGTGACAGAGAGGTTAAGGGCGATCGCCCCGGATAACCACACAGTATTAAGCGCAACATCCAGTCTGGCCAAACTCCTGTGGTTCCAAAACTTTCGAGAGGAAACCGCCCATACGTTTTTCCTGCATCAAGCTGACTGGCTGGCATTTCTGCTGCACGGAAAATTGGGAATTAGCGACTATCACAATGCTTTGAAACTCGGTTTCGATGTTGATACTTTGTGCTATCCGAATTGGCTGACACATGGAATTGCGGGCGCTGCAACGCCTGAATTGCCGCAAGTTGTCGCACCGGGAACGCCTGTGGGGGAAGTGAGAACTCAAGTGGGCGATCGCTTCGGTTTTCCCCGCGATTGTATGGTTTGTGCTGGCACAACCGATAGCATTGCCGCCTTTTTAGCCAGCGGTGTCAATTTACCAGGGGAAGCAGTAACTTCTCTCGGTTCTACACTAGCAGTCAAACTGTTAAGTCATACCCGCGTAGATGATTCTAGATACGGGATTTACAGTCATAAATTAGGCGATTTGTGGTTAGTTGGAGGTGCTTCTAATACCGGAGGTGCGGTGCTGCGGCATTTTTTTACTGATGTTGAGTTGGATAATTATAGCACACAAATTGATCCAGCACAAGAGAGTTTGCTGGATTATTACCCATTGTTGAAAAAGGGCGATCGCTTTCCGATTAATGACCCGAATTTGTCGCCCAGACTCGAACCGCGTCCAACTGATTCAGTGGAATTTCTGCACGGTTTGCTAGAAAGCATAGCGCGGATTGAAGCGCGGGGATATCAATTATTGCAAGAATTGGGTGCAAATCCTTTGACCAAAGTTTATACTGCTGGCGGCGGGGCAAAAAATTCGGTTTGGAGTGCGATTAGAAAGCGTTATTTAAAAGTGCCTGTTGAAACGCCGGTTCATACTGCGGCTGCTTATGGGACGGCTTTATTAGCAATGCGAGGTGTAACTCATTAGAGTTATTGCATAAATCTTGGATCTATGGAAAAACCGCAGATTTATGCAGATTAACGCAGATGCTTTGCAATATAGTTGGTCAAGGGAGGTAATCTTGTTTATTGAAGCGGTTTCAACCGCAGAAAATTCTGATATTTTTACTTACACTCGCTGCAATTTAGCTGTTCTCGGATCGATAATTTTTCTGCCCAAACCCGAAAACTTAATTGCCAGATTAGTTTTATCGCCTTCTCCCAAAACGTGGGTAATTTCTCCAACTCCAAAAGCATGATGAAAAACCCGATCGCCCGTTTTCCAATCCGCCGATTGTCCATTGTTTCCCGGTTGAGAAGTGCCGGCATTAGCGGCTGAATTATTAGTTTTTCCTTTAGATGCAGCCGTTTTCCCGGCTTTAGTTTTCTTCGCACTTCCAGCCAGCAAATGTGGCGGTAATTCCCCTAAGAATAGGGAAGGGGTGCAGTGTTCCCGGAAACCTCCCCAGAGGCGACGTTCGCGAGTGTGGGTGAGAAATAGCAATTCCTGGGCGCGAGTGATGCCGACGTAGCACAAACGGCGTTCTTCTTCGATCGCTTTCGGGTCGTCCAAACTGCGGAAATTGGGAAATAAACCCTGTTCCATTCCGACTAGAAATACTACGGGAAATTCTAACCCTTTTGCGGAGTGCAGCGTCATCAGCGACACGCGGGAATCTTCTTCCTGCAAGTCATCTAAATCGGATGCTAAAGATGCTTTTGCTAAAAATGATGTCAGCGTCGGTTCTTCGTTTTGTTCTTCAAATTGCAGCACAGCATTGTACAATTCTCTGACGTTTTCTATCCGATTTTCGGCTTCCTCGGTTCCTTGATTTTTCAAATCTTCAATGTAGCCTGAATCTTGGATAATTCCTTGGACAATTTGCGAAGCCGGCAGGGTTTCAACTTGCGATTGCCAACGACCAATCATTTCGGCAAACTTAATAATAGCTTTTGCCGATCGCCCTGCGAGAGTATTGACAGATGATTCATCGCTGAGGATTTCCCACAAGGGAATACCCAATTGAGTAGCAGCGTCTTCAATTTTGGAAAATGTGGTATCCCCAATGCCGCGACGGGGTGTATTGATGATGCGTTTGAGGCTGACGCTATCGTCGGGATTGGCAAGCGCCCGCAGGTATGCTAGGATATCTTTGATTTCTTTGCGATCGTAAAACTTCAGGCCGCCGACAATATTGTAAGGAATGTCTAAACGCATTAATGCTTCTTCAAAGGATCGAGATTGAGCGTTTGTGCGGTAGAGAATCGCAAAGTTACTGCCGTTTTCGTATTCGGAGTTTTGGCGCTTCAAGGAATGAATTTGACCTGCTACAAATTCCGCTTCCTCTAATTCGTTGTCGGCGCGCCAGACAACAATCGGAGCTCCGGGTTCGCGAGTCGGGCGCAGAATTTTTTCGATCCGTTCGGTATTGTGTTCGATCAAGTGGTTCGCCACTTGCAGGATGTTTTCGCGCGATCGATAATTTTCCTCTAATTTTACCATTGTCCGAGTTTTATCGTCGGACAAACCATCTCCAAAATCCTCTTGAAATTCCAGCAATATGGTATAATCTGCCATCCGAAAGCTATAAATTGATTGATCGACATCCCCCACGACAAAAATCGAGCGGTTTTGCCATTTATCGAAGCTTTTCGGGTCGGCGTTATTTGTCACCAACATCCGAATCAAATCATATTGAGTGCGGTTAGTATCTTGGTATTCGTCAACTAAAATATGGCAAAACTTTTTATGCCAGTAACTTAATACTTGCTCGTTTTGGCTCAAAAGCTTAACGGGAACGAGGATTAAGTCGTCAAAATCTAGGGCATTGTTGGCTGCTAAAGCGTCTTGGTAGCGACTGTAAACATCGGCAATCACACGACCTCGATAATCGGGTTCTGCTGCTTGGTATTCTTGAGGCGACAACCCTTTATTTTTAGCATTGCTGATGGCATAGCGGACTTTTCGCGGGTCAAATTTCTTATCGTCCAGATTGAGAGCTTTTGTAACAATTTGTTTGACGATACCTTGAGCATCTGATTCATCAAAAATCGAAAAGTTTTTCTGCCACTTGCGGCCTTTTTCGTCTTGGTATTTTTCAATATCGTAGCGGAGAATGCGGCCGCACAAAGAGTGAAAAGTCCCCATCCAAATGTGTTTGGTAATTCTTTGGTAAATCTGCGATCGCAATTTGGTTTGCACATCCGGGGCTAAGTCTACCAAAGGTTTGCCATATTCCGCTTCAGCTTGCTGAGTTGCCAGCAATTTCTCAATTCTTTCTTTCATCTCCCTGGCGGCTTTATTGGTAAATGTCACCGCCAGAATATTTTCAGGATCGACTCGATGCGTGCGAACTAAGTTAGCAACTCGGTAAGTTAGAGCTCTGGTTTTGCCGGAACCAGCGCCCGCTACTACTAACAGCGGCCCGTTATAATGGGCGACTGCTTGGCGCTGAGATGGGTTGAGGTGGCTGAGGAAATCAGTGGTTTGAGTCATAGCTAGAAAGTTAGTTTAATTTTTTAAGGGGTAAATAATACTTGATATGCGATACCGCGAGTTTTTTTTAAGGTAAGGTGCGCCTAGCGCACCCTATATTATAACTAGAACGGTGATTTTTTGAACTTTAAATATTTTTTTGCCAAGCGAGTTGTTTAAGGTAAGGTGCTCGGCGCGCACCCTACACTATAACTAGATAGGTGATTTTTTTTAAGGTTTAAATATCCGTATCAGCCACATTGCTGCTAATATTCCCAAGCTAATCCAAAGGGCAACAATCACAACAGCCGCAGCCCGATTTATCGGTTTTCCTCGTTCTATTTCTGCGGCTGCTTTTTCCCGACACTCGGCTAAAACCTGTGGCGGAATCATCTTCATTACCAGCCAAATTCCCAAAGGTACAATTATCAAATCGTCCAAGTAGCCGAGAACCGGTATGAAGTCAGGAATTAAGTCGATCGGGCTAAAAGCGTAGGCCACCGTAAGCCCTGCTATAATTCTGGCGTACCAAGGTACTCTCTGGTCTGTACTGGCTAAATAAACCGCGTAAGTCTCTTTTTTGAGTCGGCGGGCAGCTTGTTTTAACGATTGCATATTTTAATTATTGACAGTCTTAAAAAAATATTTAAAATGAACTACGACTTGCGTCTGCAGTGTCAAAAACCAGGTGGGTTTCTATATTTATCATTTTTTATCGTTGCCAAACCTGTGATTTTGCCCAGAAAACCGATGTTTTAGTGGAGCGTCCTGCGGACATTATAATAACTCACAATTTCTTCAGAATTACTGACTATTTTTTTAGTTGCTAAAAATGTAACAACCCGGATATTTAGCAATTTCAGTGGGAAGGTAAAGTATAGCATCTGTTGTATGTGAGGAGAATTAAGTTTATGAATTCAAATTTGCAACGTGGCGATCGCATTAATTTCCGCAGTCTGGTAACAGCGTTGTGTCTGACCTTAACTCTCGTAAGTTTTGTGAGACTAGATCCGGCTGTCGCTCAAGAACAGCGGATCAGAACGCTGAGTGTTACTGGGCGGGGTGTGGAAGCGATTCCTACAACTCAAACACAAGTGCGGCTTGGGGTTGAGGTGCAGGGGAAAACGGCGGCCGAGGTGCAGCAGGAAGCTGCGAGACGATCGTCGGCTGTGGTAGAGTTGCTGCGATCGCGCCAAGTCGAAAAACTCGAAACTGCCGGCATTACCCTCAATCCCATTTATAACTACGACAACAACCAACAGCGCTTGACTGGCTATACGGCGACGAATACCGTCACTTTTCGGATTAATACTGCATCTGCCGGCACTTTGCTCGACGATGCGGTGAAAGCCGGGGCCACACGCATCGACGGTGTGAGTTTTGTCGCTGCCGAAAGTGCGATCGAACAAGCTCGAAAACAAGCACTCCGCAAAGCAACTCAAGATGCTCAAGCGCAAGCGGATGCAGTCTTGAGCGCCCTAAACCTCAAGCGGGGAGAGATTCTGGGCATTCAAGTCAACGGTGCGATCGCGCCGCCTCCAATGTATCGGCAAGTGGCTGGTGCTCGCATGGCTGCTGCTGACGCTACAACGCCTGTGGTGGGAGGGGAACAGCAGGTAGAAGCTTCTGTGACTTTGCAATTTGGATATTAAATAGTTAGGGGTTGAACTGGCCACATCAGCTTGACCCTAACTATTTCTCGATTTATCAAGCAGCTTTTTCTACAAAAAACTTTAGCCGTTTTAACCACTTCTGCCCGTAGTCGAGCAATTGTTCGCCTCCCACACAAATATTTCCGTATCTTCGCCCCCAAGAGCCACAACAATCAAAGCCTTAACAATTTTAGCGCCAAACCAAGTTTCACTCTCAGTAAGTCTGTGGAAAAATTTATCACTATGTAAGGAAATATTAAGTGGCGCACTCTGAGTTAAAGTGTAACTGCTCACCGCAACTTTGTTGCGGTGAGCAGTTACGCCAAATGGCTACAACGTATTATGAACTATGAACGGAATCTGTCCTTTTTCAGGAGGAGAGTTCCTCTCTAAATAGACTCTCCGTTAAACCCTAGGCATCGCATTCCTCCTAAACAGAAAAGAGTGGACTCTTTTCTCAGATCCACTCTCTGTTAAACTCTCTTAGGGCTAGCTTTAACAAGCTGGAGTTAAGTCCTTACTTTACCTAGTCCTTAATGATTCTCTTGTCATGAATGACAACTTTGTCCTTGAGTTTAGGACTCCCGGAGATGTGAATATCCGTATCCCTATTTTCCTCGCCGGATTCGGCTAGATATTGGGCAGATGACTTAACATCGTGCGCTGGACGTTTAGCAGATTCGGCTGCATTTTGGGCAGATGATTTAAAATCATGCGCTGCACCTTGAGGAGATGGGGTTGCATTTTGGGCAGATGACCTAAAATCAGGCACTGAAGGTTTAGCAGATCCGGCTGCATTTTGGGCAGATGACCTAAAATCAGGCACGGGAGGTTTAGCAAATTCGGCTGCATTTTGGGCAGATGACCTAAAATCATGCGCTGCACCTTGAGGAGATGGGGTTGCATTTGGGGCAGATGACTTAACTTCCTGCTTAAAATCATGCGCTGCACCTTTAGCAGATTCGGCTGCATTTTGGGCAGATGACTTAACATCATGCGCTGCACCTTTAGCAGATTCGGCTGCGCTTTGAGCTGATGACTTGATTGATTCGGCTGCACTCTTGCCAGATGACTGAAGCGATTCTGCTGCACTTTTTATAGATGGCTCAACTGCCTTGGCTGTATCTTTTACAGTCGATCTAAACTCCTTAGTTGCCCCCTCAATTTCTTGAGCTACAGCTTTGGCAGAAGGCTTAACTTCATCAGCCGTACTCTTAATAGAGTCCGCTGCACTTTGTATAGAAGGCTTGACACCTTCGACTGTCTTCTTGACAGAATCTTTTACTTCTCTAATCGTAGGTTTGACTTCCTCGGATGCACTCTTGACTGCATCTACTACAGAAGGCTTGGCTTCCCTAACTGTCTCATTGACAGATTCGGCTATACCTTTAATCGAAGGCTTAGTTTCCTCAACAGTCTCCTTGACTGCTTCTGCTGTAGCTTTGATAGATGGTTTAACTTCCTCAGCAGTTTCCTTTACTACAGTCCCTAGCTCTTCTACAGTGTGTGTAATACCGTCTGCTACAGCGTGTGCTGCATCCCCTAAATTATCTACTGCACGGTTAACAGTATCAGCAGTACCTTTACCAATCATAGCGCCAGCAACTGAGCCTGCTACAGCACCAATAATGCCTCCAGAGCGAGCACCTAGTATACCACCGACTGCTGCTCCAGCTATCCTCGCACCAATGCCTGAGCCTGATGGTTGATCTTGCTTTGATTCTGCATTTTCGTTAGCCTGAGCCTGAAGCTGCTGGTTCTCGCTATTGTCAACATTCTTTTCCTGGAAGTCAGGATGGGCTTCAGGCTGGTTAAAAGGCTGGTTATTATCAGTCATAGATATCCTTGGGTATTACTGCTACATTTACTAGGCTAACTATATACTTCTCAGAAAATGTACTGCCTAAGAACTAGATTTTGACTGTTACTTAAGAAGTAGATTCTTAAAGGTACTGACCACTACGGCGCTAGCGGCTCGCTGTTCATTCGACCTTGAAGAAGCTGGAGGTGCGCGTTAGCGAAGCCCTCGAAGAGGATCGCACATCTGGAACATTCTTAACTTAGCTATCCAAAAATAACTCATGTATACTGAATTGTTTACAGATTAAATGATTAATAAATATTCTAAAAAAATAATGTATTAATCCAGCGTATAACTTAACGTTTAAAACAATATATCTTTAAGAAAGATGCTACTATTAAATGATTGAATTAAGGGATTTGTTTTGTAGACGTTGCTGATTTACGATAGGAAAGGCTAAATATGCAAGTCAGAGAAACCAGTATCCACAAAGATTCGGGATTTTCAACTAATTTTTTTCATACCCTGATTAAGCAAGGTCAGATTTTGGAGTGATCTAACTCCCGATGAGAGCTTTTTGAACAGCAACTTAACCGCTGTAGCCGCCAGAGGCGCTCGCACTTACGTGTAATTGGGCATAAGTTCGATCGCCCCCAACAAACTCAGCACAATCCAATTACTACCGGATCAGCGCTCAAAGTACCCGATATCGACTACAGTAAACACAAAATATTATTGGCGGTGATTTGAGTGATTGAGACTTTAGCAACAGGAATCGCAGCAGCCGGTTCGCTGCTAGCATTGGGCGGATTGGGCCTAGAGTTGAACTATCGCCGGACTGGGAGTGCAAATAAACTAGAACTAACAGCCGGAGAATGGCACTTAGCCATCTCGGAACCCAACCGCTATCTTTTAGTCGGGGAAATGGAGTTCCGCAACCTGACACAGCGCTTTGAGATTATGTTGCCGGAAGTCCGGGCGCAGGTGAAACTGCTATCAGACGGAAGTTTGGATGGCGTTACTTCCCAGACAAAGGTGATTCCTTGCCACAAAGAGGCAGCAGCCAGAGCAGACGATTACTGGTTCGGCTATATTGTTAAAGCCCAAAAAACCACGAAAATTAAAGTTTCTGTAGACATTCAAGGGCAAGATTTAACCAAATTGCAGTCAGCTTGGGTGCAAGTACACTTCGTCACCTACGGCCCGGGCGGGCGCATCCCCAAAGTCCGTAACGTAGTAGTCCCGCTGCAATTTCCCAACTCGGACACCGTACCCATCGCCAGAAATGTCGGAGTTGCAGAAGTCTTGCCGATTCGCACTCACATACTGGCGGAATTGGACAATCCAGTCGAAATTGTCAAGCGGTACGTGCTGCCGCGCGCCCAGAAAGGCGATATTGTCGCCTTGGCAGAAACTCCCCTAGCTTTGATGCAGGGACGCTACCGCCATCCCAGCGAAGTCAAACCCGGATGGGCGGCAAAGCGAGTGTGCTTGTTTTTCTTGCCCACGTCGAGTTTGGCCACGGCTTGCGGAATGCAGACGTTGGTTGATGTAGTCGGCCCTTGGCGCGTAGTAGGGGCATTTGCGATCGGCGCTGTGGCTAAAATATTTGGCAAACCGGGAGTTTTTTACCAACTTGCAGGGGAACAAGCAAGGCTGATCGACGATGTTACCGGGACTTTGCCTCCCTTCGACCAATTTATTGTCCTAGGCCCGGACAATCCCCAGCAAGTTGTAGAAGAAATTCAACGAGAAACCGGACTTGGGGCGGCGATCGTAGACGCTAATGACTTGAAAGCAGTTAAGATATTAGCAGCGACCTCCGATTTATCGGTAACATTCTTAGAGCAAGCCTTGCGAAGCAACCCCGCCGGGAATGGTGACGAGCGCACACCGGTCGTTGTAATTCGACCTCTGCCACAAAAATCTTGAGTTGAAAACAGAAAATTAAAAATTCAAAAAGATGATTTGAAATTTTTAATTTTCGATCGAGCAAGAAAGGGAGAAGAATCAAAAGTTATAAGTTTTGAACTCAAAATTTACTCATTCAAAACTCAAAACTTCTCTAACTCTTCTCCTTTCTGAATTTTTATTTTTAAATTTCCATTCTCCACTTTTATGCTATGACTTCATTTCCCTCCCAAAACCAAAACCAGGTTGTGATTCGCCCGTTTCAGTATCGCGACATCGAGGTGATGGAACAACTGTGCGCGGAAACAGCCGAAGAGCCAGAAAACCGCAAGGGCGGAAGCGGCGACGTGGTACTAGGTAGAAAGTTGCAGCAGATTCGCCGCTGGTACGGACTGCTAAAGATTTTTAGCTTGTTTCCCAACCCTTGTCAGTCCCTGTTCCGTGCCCATGTTGCCGAAGAAGAGGGGACTGTTAAGGGCATAATTCAGATTTCTCCTTTCAACCGGACCCGCAGCACTTGGCGGATCGATCGCATAGGAGTAGACCCGGAAGCCCGCAGCAAAGGAATTGGTTCCATGCTGCTGCGGTACTGCTTTGAGGCAGTCTGGGAGGCGCGGACGTGGCTGTTGGAAGTGAATGTCGGCGACAAAACTTCCTTGGCTTTATATCGGCAAAACGGGTTTCAGCCTTTGGCCCAGATGACTTACTGGACGATCGCCCCAGAACGCCTGCAAGAAATGGCCAACTCGACCCCAGATTTGCCCAACCTGCTGCCCGTCAGCAACGCAGACGCTCAGTTGCTCTACCAACTGGATACCGCGTCTATGCCGCCGCTGGTGCGCCAAGTATTCGACCGGCACATTCAAGATTTCAAAACCAGTTTTTTCGGCGCTTTAGTCGAAGGTGTCAGACAGTGGCTGGGCAAAACCGAGGTAGTCAGCGGCTACGTGTTTGAACCGCAGCGCAAAGCCGCGATCGGCTATTTTCAGGTGCAGCTATCCCGCAACGGCCAGCAACCGCACGTCGCCCAGTTGACTGTACACCCGGCCTACACTTGGCTTTACCCAGAACTGCTGTCCCAGATGGCGCGGCTCGTTCAAGATTTCCCTGTTCAAAGCCTGCAACTGGCTTCCGCTGACTATCAGCCGGAACGGGAAGCTTATTTAGAGCAATTTGGAGCAGTGCGCGTGGAACACAGTTTGCTGATGTCTCGATCGGTGTGGCACAAATTGCGCGAGTCCAAGTTGGTCTCTCTCGAAGGACTCCAGCTATCAGAAATGCTGCAAAGCTTCCAGCCAACTCGCAAACCCGTACCGGGCAGGATGTCCTGGCTCGGCCCGATCGCTGGGGAAGCAGCAGCCGGGCCCGCATCCTCGGAGATCAAACCGCTCTTGACTGACTCAGGAAACAGCCAAACGAATCAAGTTAACCCCTTGGGCGGCCAAAATTCCGAATCAGCAGCAACCGATGGCAGCAGCATTTTGCCTTTAAATCTGCCGGAGTTGCCTCTAGACGGCGGCTGGCCCGGAGAACTCAATTCTTAATAAGTGAAAGCAGAAGGTAAAAGGTAGAAGACCGAAAAAAATCGAATTAATCATCCAAAAAATTCATTTTTTCGGTCATAATCCCAAAATATCCCTTCTGCTTTTAATTGATATCAACTTAAGATTACCTATCTTCTTCTTACTTTCTTCTCTTATTCCTTCGCGTCCTAGCGCTTACGCGCGGCTTCGCCGCCTAACGCGTCTTCGCGGTTCGTTAAATAAGATTATTTCCTAAAAAAACAGTAAATCTAAAATCTAAAATCTAAAATCTAAAATTGATTGATTGATAATGTCCAACGATAAATTATGGATTTCAGCACTGGGATTAGATATCGGCCTCAAACGAGTCGGCATCGCCGGGTGTGACGGCACGGGTTTAATAGCTACGGGCATTACAACACTTGTACGATCGTCCTTCGACCGAGACGTAGCTTATCTCCGAGAGCTCGTCCGAGAGCGGAGAGTGCAAATTTTGGTTGCAGGCTTGCCCTACTCCCTGAGCGGAGAATTGGGCGCTCAAGCCCGACAAGTGCAGAAATATGCTACTCGCATCGCCGCAGCCTTAGAGCTCCCCCTAGAGTACGTGGACGAGCGCCTGACTTCAGTTGAGGCAGAGGAATTGATGAAAACACAAGGGATTTCGCTGTCGCAAAATAAGGGTGCGATCGATCGCAAAGCAGCGGCCCTGATTTTGCAGCAGTGGCTAGACGAGCGGAGGCAAAATATCTCCGCCCTTCCCAATCCTTGATAGCTTGTAACAGAGGCGTGATATCCTGGTTGTGCAAGTTTGCTACGCACACCTGTAACCCTTGACAAACTGGAGAAAATTCTGCTGTACCCTCGGTACTGAAGCAGCACAAAATCGTGATTTGTCCTCAGTGTCGCTTGCTGACTCGACTGAGATTTAAACGCTGCACTCCTCGCCTGTGGAAAAGGCCACGAGTCTCGCGGTTTAAGCTTGTGGACTGGCGATCGCCCACTTAGCCAGAATATCGCCACGAAAATTCCCCATTGTCAAGCAAACGTTACTGAATTATTGACGGAAAACTAAGATACACGCGATGTCCTCATCCCCATACCGCAAAAAAGAGAATGGCAATTCCAACGAAGAGTCCGTCACCCTGACGGATGAAGTTGGGCGATCGCTGACTTGCAACATAGAATATTCTATGAATCTAGAAGGTCAAGAATACGCTTTGCTGCTTCCGATTGACTCACCCGTAGAAATTTTTACCTGGCAGGGAGACGATACTGACGAAGCAGCAATTCCTGTAGAAGACGAGACCGAAATTGACAAAATTTTTGATACCGCTAAAGTTGTGCTGCAAGAGCAGAACTTGACACTCCGGCGCACGGCGGTGACGCTGACTGTGGTTGGCGAATTGCCGGAATTTCCCGAAGAGGATATGGCATCCGATGTCGATCCAGATGAGGAGTCCGAGTTCGAGGAACTGATGTGGCTGACCAGCTTCTACCACGAAGAACAGGAATAT
This sequence comes from Microcoleus sp. Pol14D4, assembly GCF_036701245.1. NCBI lineage: Bacteria > Bacillati > Cyanobacteriota > Cyanophyceae > Oscillatoriales > Microcoleaceae > Microcoleus > Microcoleus sp. Pol14D4. Next base: position 16,237 of record NZ_JAUBQM010000050.1, on the reverse strand, counting down.
GCCATTTATACGCCTCTCGACCCGTTCTTTATCTTGGCTCGAATGAATGATGACGGCAAGCCAGAATTGCTCTCGGAAGAAGAATTCCAAAGGCTGGAACCGATGTTACCTATGCTGGAAGACCAGTTCTTTGACGAGCTTGATTAGATATTAATTGCAGGCACCAGCCCTGATGGCAAAAAGCAGAATTTTTTACTATTTTATAAAGTAAACTGCTCGCCCGATCGAACTTTTTCTAGATGGCCGCTTCTGCCTTCGCGATCGGGCTTTTGAATTGGGCCGCGTGAATTGGGTCTTTTAAAGGGCTTGTATTCGTAACTTTTCGGTCATCAATCGCAGGTCATCAGTCATTAGTCGCTAGTTAACCGCCGCTTATCCAGGACAACGGACTATGAATAAAGAACAAATGACAAAAGGCAACGCGCGCGAGGGAAGAAAAGGTACTCCGCAAGTCTCTAAATGGTTGTTTTATCTGGCGTTGCTGCCGGCAATCTGGGGGGTTTGCGCTTGGCAGGGTTGGGCTTGGTGGAGCTGGGCTTCGGCGCCGCCTAAAATAGCTGAATCGTCAACTTCCCCGCCAGAGGATGCTGCTGTTTTGATCCAAATCCCGGATGGTACTCCCAGTCAAAAAATCGGCCGGGATTTAGAGGCCGCGGGGTTGATTCGATCGAGCTCGGCATGGAATATGTGGGCTCGCTGGCTGACTCTGCAAAATCGCGAGGGAGGTTTTCAAGCAGGAACTTACCGACTGTCGCCGACTCAGCCTCTGAGTGCAGTTGCTGACAAAATTTGGAAGGGCGAAGTTGTACAGCAGAGTTTCACGATTCCAGAAGGGTGGTCGCTGCAACAAATGAGCGCTTATTTTGAAGCGCAAGGTTTTTTCCCTGCTAAGGATTTTATGGCGGTGGCGAGTCAAGTTCCCTACGCTCAGTACCCTTGGCTGCCGAGCGGCCTGCCTCACTTGGAAGGGTTTTTGTACCCGGATACTTATCAGCTAGACGGCGATGCAATTAGCCCGGAAGCTGTCATTAAGCAAATGCTCGGTCGCTTCGAGGAGTTGGCTTTGCCGATATATCAAAAAAATCAGAAGAAAACTAAGCTGGATTTGAAAGAGTGGGTGACGCTGGCGAGTATTGTGGAAAAAGAGGCTGTGGTTGCGGGCGAGCGCAATCGTATTTCTGGGGTATTCAACAACCGTCTGAATAAGGGTATGCCCTTGGGTTCTGACCCGACGGTTGAATACGCCCTCGGCATTAGGCAAACGAAGGAAAAGCCTTTGACTTTCAAGCAGGTGGAAACCCCTTCTCCTTACAATACTTATATCAATGTAGGGCTGCCGCCAACTCCGATCGCATCTCCAGGAATAGCAAGTCTGGAAGCGACTCTGACTCCAGAAAATACAGAATACCTGTATTTTATGGCTCGATATGACGGCACTCACATTTTTAGCCGCACGCAGGCGGAACACGATGCTGCGATTGCTAAAGTTGACCAGCAGTTGCGATCGACTCAATAGATAGGCAATGACTAATACAAAAGTAAAAAGTCAAAAGTCACAAAGCAAAAGCAATAATTATTCACTTTTGATTTTTTACTTTTTTAATCTTTAACTTCCAATTTCTTATTTCTCAATCTAAAACCTAAAATCTAAAATCATTATGACTTGGGGTAAAATACTACAGCCTGACTTAGTTCTCGGCGATTCAGTCATGAAGTTAACGGCTGATATTCTTCAGGAATTTAATATTAAAGGATTAGTTTTGGATGTGGACGAAACTCTCGTTCCCATCACTGCAATGAATGCTTCTCCTGAACTCACCCTGTGGGTGGAAGAAATAAAACCAGTAGTATCGCTATGGTTGGCGAGCAATAATTTAAGTCAGACTCGGATCGGTCGGATTGCTGAGTCTTTGAATCTACCATACATCACGGGTGCAGCTAAGCCGTCCCGCCGCAAGTTGCGAAAGGCTATTAATGCAATGAATTTGCCGGTGGAACAAGTGGCGATGGTGGGCGATCGACTTTTTACTGATGTTTTGGCAGGCAATCGTTTGGGTATGTTTACTATTTTAGTGGAACCAATGGTTGATGCTGGGTATGCGCTTCGCAAGTATCCGGTGCGCTCTTTTGAAGTTTGGGTTTCTCAAGCTTTGGGGGCTTCTCTTGATAGCAGGAATTAGAAAGATTTAAATGACTCAAACTATTGTTGTTAAAATAGGAACTTCGACGCTAACTCGATCGACTACGGGAAACTTAGCTCTTTCAACTATTGGTGCATTGGTCGAAATTTTAGCTGATTTGCGGCAGCAAGGCCATCGAGTAGTTTTGGTTTCTTCGGGTGCGGTTGGAGTTGGCTGCGCGCGCTTGGGTTTGACGGAACGCCCGCGAAACATGGCTTTGAAACAGGCTGTGGCGGCTGTGGGCCAAGGGCGGCTGATGCGGGTGTACGATGATTTGTTTACTACTCTGCAACAGCCGATCGCTCAAGTATTGCTCACCAGGGGCGATTTAGTGCAGCGTAACGGTTATGTTAACGCTTGCAATACTTTTGGGCAACTGCTCAGGTTGGGCGTGATTCCGATCGTCAATGAAAACGATACAGTAGCGGTAGACGAACTCAAATTTGGCGATAACGATACGCTTTCGGCGCTAGTAGCGAGTTTGGTAGAAGCAGATTGGTTGTTTGTACTCACAGATGTCGATCGGCTGTATTCCGCCGATCCGCGCAGCAATCCCGACGCGCAGCCGATCGCCCTAGTTCAAAGTATGGCACAGCTCACAGAATTTCAGGTGCAAACAGGAGATTCCCGCAGCGGTTGGGGAACCGGCGGAATGGTGACAAAAATTGAAGCCGCGAGAATAGCAACTGCATCGGGAGTGCGGACTGTCATCACTGACGGCTGCTTTCCTGGTAATATCGAGAAAATACTCAAGGGAGAGTCGATCGGCACTCAATTTGAGCCTCAACCGCGCCCTGTAAACGCTCGCAAACACTGGATAGCTAACGTGCTAATTCCCGCAGGGAAACTATATTTAGACGCGGGTGCTGTCAAGGCAATTTCTCAGGGCGGAAAATCGCTTTTAGCGGCGGGTATTGCTCAAGTAGAAGGAGAATTTCAAGCGGATGATTCCGTGCAGTTGTGCGACGCAACTGGCAAGCAAATTGCTAGAGGACTTGTGAATTATAGCAGTTTAGAATTGAGACAAATCCAGGGCTGCAAGTCCGACAAAATTGCTGAGATTTTAGGCTATGCAGGCGTAGAAACGGCGGTACACCGGGATAATTTAGTGATTCTTTAAACTAACAAATATCGAGACAGTCGATCGGGCAATGAGCGAAGGCAGGAATTGAGGATATTTGCAGCACAGTCTTGCAAGAATTTGTTTGGCTGTGTCTGAACAGCTCGTTCATCGCTTCTGTAAACAGTTCAAATAAATTTTGGGCTAATTCTAAAGCTGCTTGGTATTCCGCATCTGTAAGTTTGATTTCTGCTAAAATTTGCAACATCTCTGGCGTGTTTAAAAGGTGATAATTTTCTAAACTCCCATAATATCCTCCAAAATCAACAGATTCTTTTTGATTAATTTGCTGTAATTCCATTACCACTGCTAGCGCCGCCTCAAAAAAAACTTGGGCAGTTCCTTCGAGGACTTCCACTAATACCAGTTTCTGAATAAAAGAAGCTTTCCAAGCGTACCGTTCTATCACGGAACAAAGCGCTCGAGTTTTTTTAGTTTCTTCACCCCAAAGCAGTCTGAAATCGCCGTAACTCATTAATTGGTTTAAGCCCAGTTCCTCTAGATATTCCAGATAGTCATGCCAATAATAGTTTTTTTTATAAGTATATTTATTAATGAGTTCCTGAACTTTGTTATTACTAGAAGATTCTCGCAGCACATATCTATTTAAATCGCTCAATCCCACAGCCAAAGGAGCGAGTACAGGCGCAAAAATTAGTCGTTGATTCGCGTGAATGTGTTTGCTGGCTAGAAAGTCAAACAAGGGCAATTTTGCAAACTCTTGCTTTTTGGATTCAATGAATGCTACAATGCCTTTCATACTTTTTTCGCTTGAATGGTTGCTGTGAAGATCGTCTTCATATCTCCGTTAATTATCTATATTTTCGAGCCTAAAGAATTGTGTTTATTATCATATATATTTGTATTTAAGATCATAGGTAAGAGTGTTGGCAGTCACAGGAAACAGTGACTGGTATCATATTGTGCCAGAAGTTCGAGCATCTTGTTGCCTAGAGATAAAATGTTCTAATTTTAGATTGCATATTTCAGGCGTTGCTCAAAGCCACCCCACAAGAGTTTGATTATTTACCGATAATTTAAAGGATGATTAACTTATATGGGCAAGTGAGGGTCCTGTTCGTACTGCTAAAAAATGCCTTTTACAAAATCGCGGCGATCCATGCAAATCAGTCCTAGACGCATAGAAGTCTCGAAACCAGGTTTCTTCGGAGATTCATCGTTACTCAATAAAAAATTTTCTGAGACACCCGGTTTCTTTAACCCTCGCTTTTATTGCTTGTTCCCTCTTTTCTCTTCCCTCTTCTTATTCCTTATTCCTTCTTCCGGCAGCCATAACTCTCCAAATGACAATTTCCAATTCTCAGAATTGCCTTTAGGTGCGTTCTGAGTTACTCTATCTTTTGGATCAGTTAACACAATTATAGGAGTTAATCTTGGAACGGACTTTTTTAGCGATTAAGCCCGACGGCGTACAGCGCGGACTCGTCGGCGAAATTATCGGTCGTTTTGAAGCCAAGGGCTTTAAGTTAGTTGGCATGAAGCTGATGACAGCGAGTCGCGAACTAGCGGAACAACATTATGATGTTCACAAAGAAAAACCCTTCTTTGCTGGATTGGTAAACTTTATCACTTCAGGCCCTGTAGTGGCGATGGTGTGGGAAGGTGACGGCGTTGTGGCGTCGGCGAGAAAAATCATTGGCGCCACAAATCCTCTGAATGCAGAACCAGCGACAATTCGGGGAGATTTTGCCGTCAATGTCGGCCGTAATCTCATTCACGGTTCTGATGCTGTCGAGACTGCCCGTGCTGAAATTAGCCTTTGGTTCAAGGAAGAAGAATTGAGTGCTTGGACACCTTGTTTAACTCCTTGGATTGTGGAATAGTTTTGATATTCTCCCGGTGGTTAATCGGGAGATATAGCCTTTCTCAGACAGAGGAAATATCATGCTTCTGACTCACTCATAACCGTAAAATATAGAATAGTTTGAGATTTTTACTCGTTACCAAGAGCTTCGCGGTAACGAGAAGAAAAAATGTTAGTTGGAACTTAAAAACTCCAAATAATTATTAGTCAATTCTTTGACTGCTAATTCGTAAAACTGCTGACCTTGTTCGGGGGTTGCCAATGCCGGATTTGAACCCATTCTTCCGTCGGGAAATCGGCGTCGGAAGTCAGCAGCACCGTAAATTTTGTGCCCGGAAGCAACTTCTTCCGAAAGCGGAGCTTGCTTGATTGCTTCTGGATAAAGGTACTGGGTTAAGGCGATTTCGCTGGGGGTGGCGTGAGAACCTTCTTGGTTTCCGTATAATTCTTTTGCTAGTTTGTAGACTGAGCCGCACATGAACCAGTTGCCGATTTGACACTGGATTTTATCGGCATTTGGTAGATTCAAGTCCGACAAATGCGCGTAAGTCTCGGAAAATGCTGCTTTCATGGTGGCAATGTTGCCGCCGTGGCCGTTGATGAAGAAATATTTCTCAAATCCAGCTTTTGCTAAAGATGTGATATGATCCCTGATTACCAATATTAGAGTCTGCGGTCGCAGGCTGATTGTGCCGGGAAAGCTGGTGTGGTGCAGGGCCATGCCGACATTAATTGTCGGGCCGATTAAGGCATTGGCAGCTTCGCCGACACCGCGGGCGATCGCCTTGGCTGCAATGGCGTCAGTCCCGATCAAGCCGGTGGGCCCGTGCTGTTCGGTGGAGCCGATGGGGATAATTATGCCTCGGGAGCTTTCTAGATAAGCTTCTACCTCGGACCACGTACTCAAATGCAGCAACATGATAGGCAGTCTACAAAATTTTTACTTGCTATCGTCGATCGTAGCCGGCACGGGAAGAAAAAGGAATTTAGACCAACTTATCATTGTATTCTTAAAAAAAGCCCTACAGCCCCATTCCACCTTTACCGTTATATTACTTAACGTTAATAATTTAACCACTTGATGGCCAAAACTTTACCTTTTAATAACCTTTTAAGAGTAGTATAACAAGCATATCCCTCTAGATTGGGTGTTACGTGGTCAATTAACAGCGGGCAATGTTTTATGAAATTAACACCGACCCCGAAAAATGACCAGACTTCTGTGGCCTGGACGCAGGCAGACAGCGCGGTTCCGGCAACTGCTCTACGGCTGTATTCCTTGCATGAGCAAGTAGCAAAGGTCGAGCGCGTGTCTGTGGGATGGACTGGCGAAGGATTCTAAGCGATTGAACAAATAAATGGCGATCGTACAAGCGATCGCAGCGCGAGAGTACCTCAGCTACTGAAGAAGGTACCTCCCGCTAGCCACATACAAACATCACTCCCACTGATATTTATGTCTTCTGCTGAATTAAGCGAAAGTCCTTCAAGGTTGGCTGTTGGACAAGCCGGCCGTATTTTGTTATTGGAAGGTGAAGATCTGTTGCGGGAAATGCTAGCTTTAGCCCTTAAAGAACAGGGCTATGAGGTGGTGGTTACTAGCGACGGGCGCAACGCTCTGCCTTCTATACAGGCTTCTTCGTCATATCACGGTGAATTGGCCTTTAACCTGTTAATTATGGATTCAATTAACGGTTTAGATCTGTGTCGAATGTTACGGCATCAAGGAAATCCCGTCCCTATTTTGATTATCGGTGCTAGAGGAAGTGCCAACAATTGCGCTTTTTACCTCGAAGCCGGATCGGATGATTATCTGACCAAGCCTTTTGGAATGCGGGAGTTTATCGCTCGCTGTCGAGCGCTGATGCGGCGCCAGCGCCTCGGTCGCTTACCGGAACCGAGGATGCTGCAATATAAGAGCATAACTCTATATCCTGAAGAGTGCCGCGTGTTGGTTCGTGGTCTGGAAGTGAAATTTTCTCCTAAACAGTTTCGCTTACTAGAACTATTTATGAGTTATCCCCGGCGAGTTTGGTCTCGCGATCAGTTGCTGGAAAAAATTTGGGGTCAAGATTTTATCGGAGACAGCAAAACAGTTGACGTTCACATCCGTTGGCTGCGCGAAAAGTTGGAATTAGACCCGGGTCAACCGGAATATATCATTACGGTACGTGGTTTCGGCTATCGATTTGGTTGAATTTTTAAATCAGTTATAGGGTTGCAAGTTGCAGCCGAATTGACGTAAGGACACAAAATTTTTGTGTCCTTATTTGTCTATGCAGAGTGTGCAATACACTAGCTTGGAGGTGCAGCCAGTAGACTTATTGTAGCGACCGTTGCCGTTATCTTTTAGCCTGGGCGATCGGTATAAATCAAAACTCCCCTGTCCACTGCCAACAATAAAGTTTCGAGCAATCTCCTGCAACCGCAACAGCCGCCACCATATCTGAACTGGGAATTAATTCCCTTAAAGACCATCTCGATGCTTCTTCGGGGTTGTCTTCAACATTTAACAGCGCGGGAGGTTCTCCTGGTGCAAGGGTGACATCAAACTGATTCAGGGGAATAGAAAGTCCTTTACCGACTGCTTTGATATAGGCTTCTTTGCGAGTCCAACAGGTGAAAAAAGCTTTGGGTTGGAAATGTTCTGGGAGCGAACGCAACACAGAATTTTCTAAGGGTGAAAAAAACTTTTCAGCAATTTCCAGGCCAGGAAAGTTGGGATTTATGCTTTCAATATCGACACCAATATCTCGATTTTTGGTAATCGCAATTAGAGCCATGTTTCCTGAGTGAGACAAATTGAAACTGAGGGTATTTCCACCTTGGGCGGCGATGAGAGAGGGTTTGCCGTAGGGATTGTAGTCAAAGCGCAAAATGTGAGGATTTATGTTAAGATAGCCGCTCAGAATTGCTCTGAGTGCGCCACGACTCACAATAAATTGCGATCGGCCTTTGGGAAAGTGAAAACCATTGGCTTTTGTCCGCTCGTCTGGTGAGAGAGTCTCTTGTAAACTCTGCAAGCAAGATTCTGTTTGAGCTAGAGAGACGCGCCAAACATGAATTTCGCCCAGATCCAATGTCAAGTCTTGCGGTGGAGAATTCCACGAATCAAAAGCAGTAATCATGTATTTATCTTCTTTTCTAAGTCACCTCATCCAGCATTCCCAGAAACAGGCAAGATGCCTGTTCTACTTTTAGAAACAGCCAAAATGCCTGTTCTACAACAGATGAATTTCAATTCCAAGGGTTAATAAATCCAACTTTGCACAACTTTTCCCACTAATTGCTGTCCCAACCAAGGCGTATTTACCGATCGCGACTTCAGACTTAGCCCGTCAACAGTCCAACTCATTTCCGGGTCGAACAAAATCAGCTCAGCAGAGACTCCAGTGGCAACCGTGGCGGGGGTTTGTCCGAGACAAACGGCAGGGCCTGCGCTCAAAACTCGCCACAGTTCTAAAGCCGAAAATTCGCCCGTTTTTACCAGTCCGTGCCACAGTAAAGGCAAAGCTAATTCCAAGCCGATCGCCCCGGGCGGACTATCAGCAAAAGCCACAGTTTTCTCTTCATAAGTATGCGGGTTGTGGTCGATCGCGATCGCATCAATTACGCCATCTTTCACAGCTTGAATCAGCGCTAATTGGTCGCCCAGATTGCCCAACGGCGGTTCTAGGCGTAAATTCGGATCGTAGGGCAACGAAGCAGTCAGAGCATTTTTCCCGCCGGAATCTTTAGAGTTTCCTGAAATTGCCCCGACATTCAACAGCAAGTGCATCCAAGTCACACTCGCAGTCACCGGCAAACCCCGCGCCTTGGCATCTCGAATCAATTCCACGCTGCGGGCTGTAGAAACGCGCATGATGTGTACCGGAGTACCTGCAGATGCCACCAACTCCAGAATTACCGCCAAAGCCGAAGTTTCCGCACTCGCCGGAATTCCTGGTAAACCCAAGCGCACCGACAGCGCACCCTCTCTCACCGCGCCCTTTCCTGCCAAAGTTCGATCGCACGGCCACAAAGCCACAGACTTACCCAAAGGCTTGATATACTCCAGCAAACGCCTCACCAGAGCCGGATTAGACAGCGGCAAACCGTCTGCAAAACCCACCACTGCACAGGAGGCCAGCTCGCCCAACTCCGCCATCTGCTGCCCTTTAACGCCCGCTGTCAGCGCTCCCCAAAAATACAAGCGGGGCAGCCCGGGCGACAAATTGCGGATATGTTGCTGCAACAAAGCTAAACCGGCCAAATTGTCAACAGGCGGCGACGTATCCGGCAAAATCGCCACTCGCGTAAAACCCCCAGCCGCTGCAGCCTGCATCAAAGATTCGAGCGTTTCCCGATCCTCAAAACCCGGTTCTCCGCTGTGACTGTACATATCACTTAACCCCGGCCCCAAAATCAGTCCCTGGCAATCCCGCACTTGGGTGTCAGCGGGAAACTCAGCTATTTTTTCCTCAACTGCTTTGATATCACCTTCAGCAATCAGAATATCAGCGATGCGATCGCTCCCTGAAACTGGATCTAGCACTCGTACATTTTGTAGCAGTTCGCGGCTCATATAGCAGAAGGAAGAAGGAAGTTCGGCAACGGATTATGTAACGGATGTAACGGATGTAATGGATCTCAGGAAGATGGAAGAAGCAATCCACCGCATTAGTTTCAGGAATTAAGAACTTCCTAAGCGTCGGGCGCGGTTGTTATCCAAATTCAAACATTTTTCAGGCGGGCGAAGCGTAGCGGAGGGCGTTCCTTCCGCTACGGGTTAGCGCTCAGCACTTTACTAATTACAGTGCTCCGGCTGCTGTTTTGTCAAAAACTCCGCCGCTCAAATGAGTTGTGACATTCATCGCTTGTAATACCGGCAAACCATCGGGACCGTGGGGATAATCAATCACGCTAACGGCTCCGTTTCCTTGTTTGAATTTCCAGAAATGTTCGGGTTCCAAACCGAATAGGTGGCAGAGAATGGCTTTGTTAATGGCGTCGTGAGCAACGACAATCCCAGTACCAGAAACAGATTGTACTATTTCTCGCCAAGCTGCGATCGCTCTGTGCCAAACTTGCTGCAAATTTTCTCCTTCGGGCATTTGGACTTTTTCAGGAGATGTTTTCCATTCTTCAAGCAAACCCGGATAGGATTCTTCGATTTCTGATTCAAACTTTCCTTCCCAAAGTCCGTGGCTGATTTCCCTCAAGTCGTCGCGCAGTTCTAGTTGCAAACCGCCGTGATATTTGAGAATTATTTCCGCAGTTTCTTTCGGGCGCAGCATCGAACTGCCGATCGCAAAATCTAATTTTACATCCTTGAGAAATTCTGCCGCCCGCCGGGACTGTTCGCGGCCGTTATCGTTGAGAGGCACGTCAATTTGCCCTTGAAATTTACCTGCTTTATTCCAGTCTGTTTCGCCGTGACGCACCAACAACAATCGCGGGCCTTGGTGTCCGTCCCTCGGTTTGGGAAAAATTTCCCCGGTATGGGAAGTTAAATTTACCGACTCTAATTGAATTGCTACTTTCTTTTTTTGCTCTCCTAGTTTGTCGTTGGTAACAGGGGAAGGGCCAAAATTAATGACACTAATTCCGCAATTTGACTGTTGAATTGATTGATAGTAATCCGGGGTAATTTCCGAGGCGGTGGCGATGAGAGCGCGGTTGATTCCGTTGTGACCTACTACTAGAATTGTGCCGTCTTGGTGGCGCGATAAAAGTTCTTGCCAAAAGTGTCGGGCGTTAGCAAAAATTGCCAATACGGGAAAGTGTTCGATTTCTCCGTCAGCAGATGGCAGTTTCATGGAAAATTTGTCTGGCTGTTTTTGCCACTGCTGATATGCTTCGGGGAATTTGTCGATCGCATCTTGGCGCAGCATTCCTTCCCACAGAGGCAAATCGATTTCCATCAAATTATCAGTTGGCTGGAGTTGTGGCGGATTTGTCAAGCGCGACAGGATGATTTCTGCTGTTTCTTTGGCTCGTTGCAGAGGGCTGGTATAGGCGGCATCAAAGGCGATACTGCTGAGTGTGTCACCTACTTGCAGGGCGGTGTTGCGACCTGCTTCTGTCAAAATTGATTTATCGAGGCGGCCTTGGATGCGGCGTTCTTGATTGTAGGTGCTTTTGCCGTGACGGACTAAGATAATGCGAGTCATTCGATTTTAGATTTTAGATTTTAGATTTTAGATTTAGCCTGCTACCCGGCTGCGGGTGCGCTGTGCACACCTTACCCATACATGGCGGAGCGAGGATTTGTGGCGTAAGTCTTGTTGAGGCGAGTCAAAAAGATGAGCCAGTGAAATTTTACCAGTTGTCGGGATACTCTCGTCTGCAACGACCTATGATTAAAGACGGAAAAGATTTAGCCACAGATTCGCGCGGGACGGAAAAGCAGGAATGACACTGAAGCGGGTTATTTTAGGTATTTTAACGGCGATCGCGATCGCCCTGGTCGGTTTATCTTTACTTGCTAGTTGGAATCAACCGCAAATTCAAAGCCGGCTGGAACTCTACCAGACAAATTTGCTGCTGCACGCCTCGGAGTGGCAGGGAGAAAATAATCAGAGTGTTAATTTAAGTTCGGCGCGCAACAATATTGTAGGTGCAGATCCTTTAAATACGGCTTTGACGCAATATCAAGAAGCGCGAGACTCGACTCGCAAAACTCTCGAAACAACTCAATCACAATTTAAAGGAATTCAGTCTGCTATCGCCTCCAAGTCTGCTGATAATACTCTGAACTTGGCTCAAAACAAGGCTTTGTCAGAGTCGATCGAGCAACAGTCAGCGCTGCTAAACGAACTTGACTTGCGCTTGGGAATTTTGCAGGCAAGCAGCGGTAAAACTGAGGTGGCGCTCCAAACTTGGAAAAATTTAGTTGACCGCTACAAAACTCAAATAGATTACGATTCTTCGGTGGTAACTGCTCAAGTTTTAACTGGAATTTGGAGCAATCCGGCTCAACTGCTGCCGGATGCCGAGCCGCGCATTCAAAAGTCTTTGGATGGCTGGTTTCGCTATCGTGCTCTCGCTCAACTTTACAAGCTGCAAGAACGTTCTAAAGAGCTGGTAGCGCTGCAAGCAGCAGAGCAAGCAACGGCTGAACAAGCTATAGAAAAGTTGGCAATTGTGGTTGGGGTTCCGGCGATCGCACTTTGTATTGGTACGGTTTTGCTGGTTGGTTTGACCGTGCAGTGGCTGTTGCAGCGGAAGCAGTTAGATACAGCAGGTTCCGGCCCGGTGTTGGCGCGAAATGCGAGCTTGACTTGGGATGTGCCTTGGGACGGCGAGATTGTTTGGCAGGTGCTTGTGGTCGGCTTTTTCTTTGTCGGCCAAATCTTGATTCCCTATTTGTTGCTGCCTGTTTCTCTGGCTGTTTTAAAACTCAACCCTGCTACTTTTGACCCGCGCGACAAGGCTTTTTATATCTTTGCTACTTATTTGTTGCTGTCGGCTGGAGGGCTTTCGGTACTGTATTTTTCGGTCAAGTCTTTTTTGCCTTTGCCGGAAGGTTGGTTTCGGATTAATTGGCGGGGAAATTGGTTTTTGTGGGGTTTTGGCGGCTATTTTGTTGCTTTGCCTTTGGTAGTTTTGGTATCCCTGATCAATCAGCAATTTTGGCAGGGACAAGGCGGCAGTAATCCGATTTTGCCGATCGTTCTCGAAGGTAGGGACAACGTGGCTTTGGCGGTGTTTTTCGGCACTGCTGCGATCGCGGCTCCGGTTTTTGAGGAAATCGTGTTTCGAGGCTTTCTGCTGCCTTCTCTGACTCGCTATTTGCCTGTTTGGGGGGCGATCGCAGCTTCTGCTTTCTTGTTTGCTGTGGCTCACTTGAGTGTCTCTGAGATTCTGCCTTTGGCGACTTTGGGTGCGGTTTTGGGGTTTGTGTACACGCGCTCGCGCAATCTCCTTGCTCCTATGCTTCTCCACAGTCTTTGGAACAGCGGTACTCTCCTGAGTCTGTTTCTTTTGGGCGGTGGCGCGAGTTAATTGGAGCGGTTGTTAATAATTGTGAATTAATCGAGTTTTTTTGAGAGTGCTCGTCAGGGCGATCGACTCTTGCCAAAAACAGCAGTAGGGTGTTCGGTGCGCCCCTGGTATCTAGGTCGGTAAAATAACCGGAATTCCTATAGGGGCGGGTTCACCCTAATCTGTAATATCAGCCACAGATCCAGATCGACGAGTCCAGCTTCCTTACTTGAGCGGAAAAACAGGGTTTAACATGGAAGTAATATCTTGTCGGCTGATGATTGAGAAACTGACCCGGGCGATCGCACCAAACGGAAGTTGACAATCCGGCTAATTTATAGCTAAATTTTAATTTAGGATGAGGCTTAAACCCATGAGCAATTTGAACAGCCGCAACTTAGAGAGAACGCCGAGTTGGATGCGTTTCGCACCCTACGCAGCCTTAGGTCTTTTAATATTTTCTTTCAATTCAGGCAGCGAACTCAATTATTTCTTGAGAGGCTACTTGGTGATTCTACAGGCTCAAGTCGGTATAGTTCTGCTGTATTTTGCGATGTCTAAGTTTCGCAAAAACCAAAATAAATGAGTAAAAATTAGTAAGCTTACTTAGGTCGATCGTTAAAGGTCGATTGCCGAGTTAAAATAAAAACTGGGGAAAGTAAAAATGGTAAAAGATAAAACCGTAGCAGTTGTGTTAGCTTTCTTTGTTGGAGGTTTCGGAGTTCACAAATTTTATTTGGGCAATAACTTAGCAGGGGTATTATACTTGCTATTTTCTTGGACATTAATTCCGTCACTGATCGCATTTTTCGATTTTATCGGCCTGCTGCTGATGTCGGAACAAGCTTTTCAGGTACAGTACAATGGCGGTACGTTGCCGTCTGGGTATGCCCTCAGAGCGGCAAAAGATGTAACAGGGGCGATCGGCGAATTGAAAAAGCTTTACGATATGGGCGCAATTACCGCCGAAGAATATGAAGAAAAACGCCAAAAACTGCTGCGAGAATTGTAATTAAGAAGAAAGAAGGAAGTTCGGCAACGGATTCTGTAACGGATGTAACGGATGTAACGGATGTAACGGATGTCAGGAAGAAGGAAGAAGAAAGCCCACTATTAAAAAAGTGGGATTGAAATAAGTAAGTGTGAGATCACAGCTATTTAAGGATAAAATTAAAGTGTCTCAAGATTTATACTGGCTGCGTCAAACTCCAAACTGGGTGTGGTATGCTTTTATTCCCTACTTCGGCGGATTGGCGATCGCCTATGCAGGCCAAAAGTCAAATATTCGCAGTTGGATGGGATGGGGTGTTGCAATTACTTTAGCAGCACTAGCGGTATCTTCTTCAACTAATTTGGGTACGATCGTGTGGATAGCTCAAATTGTCACTGCTTTTAGTTTGAAAAAGCGCTATCTGATCAAAACCGCACCCAGAGGTTTACTGGTTCCGGCAACTGCAACAAATGCCGAAGAACTGGCAAACGTGCGCGGCAAAATAGATATTAACGAGTGTACCAAAGACGATATGGTCAGAATCTTGGGTTTGCCGATCGTCTACGCCAACGATATTGAATCTTTGCAAAACGAAGGCTACATTTTTACCCACGCCGAAGAGTTATCAGAAATAGCCGGAGTTCCCGAAAGCCACGTCAGACGCATCGCCCCGATGATTTGCTTCAGCTACAATTATCAAAAAGAATTGCAGTTTACTTGGAAACGGTTAAACATTCTTTCGCCGGAAGAGTTGATCGCCAGCGGTTTAGATCGGAGTGTTGCCGAAAAAATAGTTAGAGAAAGGCAGAGAAAAGGTGCTTACAAATCAGTTGTAGAAGTTAAGCGGCGGACGGGACTGCCTTTTGATTCATACCGCCATATTTGTTAATTTGCAGTTGTTATCACGAACAGCTTATGACAACAAAATTAGAAGTTGACCGAGAAGAAGTGTATGATACAGATTACCTCCGATGGGCGGTAGTTGGAAAGGCAGCATTGTCGAATATCGCAGACGCCTTCGCAAAGCTTTGAAAGATTCCCCCAGTCTCAAACCATATCTTGAAGAGGTGTTGGCTGAATGCTATGCGGATGCAGCAGAACAAGCAAGTGCTGAAACTGGATTGCTTGTAGAGACGTTTCCGAAATTATCAAAAAACTGGGTTTAAAACCCCGTCCTTCTAGGACGACTTTTATGTAAATTTTTGTTGTACCACCTCTTACTTTGTGCCAGATGATGTAGCATAAGGTGGGAGGTAAAACAATGCTAGTCTTCGAGTTTAAAGCTTACGGAAAATCAAGCCAGTTCACGGCAGTAGACGAAGCAATTCGCACTGCCCAGTTTGTTCGCAATAGTTGTTTACGCTATTGGATCGACAACAAAAAAGTGAACAAGTACGATTTGAACAAATACTGTGCGGTATTGGCAGCATCGTTTCCGTTTGCTGATGAACTCAATTCGCAAGCTAGGCAAGCTAGCGCCGAACGTGCTTGGTCTGCTATCTCCCGATTCTACGACAACTGTAAAAAAGGAACTCCCGGCAAAAAAGGGTATCCAAAATTCCAAAAAGACTGTCGTTCGGTCGAGTATAAATCGACTGGCTGGAAACTTGCCGACGACAGGAAATCGATTAACTTTAGCGACAAAAAAGGAATTGGCAAGCTCAAGCTAAAAGGTACACGCGATCTGCACTTCTACCAAATCAACCAAATTAAACGGGTTCGATTAGTAAAACGTGCAGACGGTGTATACGTCCAATTCTGTATCGATGTCGATAGAAAGGAAAACACGGAACCCTCTGGCAATACCATCGGACTAGACGTTGGGTTAAAAGAATATTACACCGATTCAAACGGAGTTACGGTGGAAAATCCTAGATTCCTGAGAAAAGGTGAAAAAGTTCTCCAGCGTTGTCAGCGTCGCGTATCCAGAAAAACTAAAGGTTCCAAAAATAGAGGCAAAGCTAGACAGATTTTAGGTAAGCAGCATCTCAAAATAAGTAGACAACGCAAAGATCATGCAATAAAACTTGCACGGTGCGTAGTTCAGTCAAGCGACTTGATAGCCTACGAAGATTTGAGGTAAGGATTCAGGTCTTTGATTGGGGAACAAGAGAAGGCATGAAAAAGCCACAAGAATGGGCAGATATAGCATCACG
>NZ_JAUBQM010000049.1:35343-49383 GCF_036701245.1 Microcoleus sp. Pol14D4 | reverse complement strand
TCATCTTTATTTAACGATTTTACTAGCTTTTTCATTTTATCTCTTTTTTGACACATTTGCCAAAGTGAGATGCACCCGTGACGGCGATAGCTGGATGCACCACAAGGTTTGCTAGAAGGAGGCGACGGTCAATCGGAGGCCGGCTGCGATTAAGTCTGAGGCCTCAATATTAATTTATGGGACAGGGGTAAAGACAAGAGCATCGCGTAGGTGCTGCCGACGATCGCTACCCCATCAGGGCGATCGCGATCGCAGGAGATATTGAGCCAACCATTGCTCCAAATATAATCACTCCTAGTTAAACTCCATACCTAAATATTCCTCTAGTTCCTGATTAGAAGGGTGGAAGAACTCCACTAATTGTTGACGTAATTTATCAGAGACGAGAGAATATGAACCTGGATTGTA
Organism: Microcoleus sp. Pol14D4; assembly: GCF_036701245.1. Lineage (NCBI taxonomy): Bacteria > Bacillati > Cyanobacteriota > Cyanophyceae > Oscillatoriales > Microcoleaceae > Microcoleus > Microcoleus sp. Pol14D4. Next base: position 48,975 of record NZ_JAUBQM010000049.1, on the reverse strand, counting down.
ATTACGATACTCAGTTAGTTGATAGTCTGGCAAGTTCAAAAAACGATGAACTTGCTTCATTGTGGCTGATGGGTTGCTATAAAATTCTTCACTTTTGAGGATTAAAATCTGTTCTTTTGGAAAAACAGCCATCCATTTTTTTATAAAATAGTCCAGTGACAAAATACTAAAAAGGCTGGTAGGTCATACGGATGCAGTTTTACGCATAAGTTTCATACTGAGTGTGCTGGCGTTAACTTAAATTTATCCTCAAAGCTTTGCTAGGTAAGGCTTTAAGATTATTTACCTCTGCTTGCGCTGTTGAGCAACTTGCTCAACTGGGGGCAATTGGCTTGAAATCCCAGCCACCTATGATGTAGGAGACCAGAAAACTAAAAATTTAGCACACTAAGCACGGAAGAGCCAAATAATCAGGTATTATTTCTCAGTGATCGACGTAATGTAAGGTAGCTTTCAAGTTTTGGGCGTTCGGTTCCTCAAATATAAACTTATGTAACGATTTACCGCAATTTGCATAAAAACCTCACGGTGTTCCAAATAGATAGTTGAGGGCGTATTCAACCAACTATTTTCCGGGGTAACATGACTGAACTTAACATCGGGGCATTGACTGACAGTACAAGCTACACAGGTAGTGTTGATACTACAAATATCTTTGACCTTTACAAATTTAACATCAACAGTCCGGGCAGTTTCAAATTCGCGATCGACAGTTTGAACGGGAATGCCGACGTATTTCTGTTAAACTCTAGCGGCGCAACACTTTACAGTTCAACCAACCCGGGAACCAGTGCAGAAATAATTAGCGCTGACAGCCTAGTAGCGGGAGACTATACACTCAAAGTTTTGCAAATCAGCGGCGACATCAAATACACGCTGAATTTAGCACCAACGAGCACTAAAAAATCATCCGACGCAGACATCCTCACCGGTGCAAAATCAGATTCTCCACTTCCCTCAAACAGCGTCGCAACTTCGGAAAAACCGACTGCAAGCAAAGATGTAATTACAGGAACTCCAGTTGATGACAAGACTGTGACCGCAGAAACAACATCACCAACTACCGACAAACCAGCTAGTACAGACTCCGAAACAACTCTCACATCTGAACTGGAAAAACCTGTAGCAGCGACTGAATCGGCCGTTGAAACAACATCACCAACTACCGACAAACCAGCCACTACAGACTCCGAAACAACTCTCACATCTGAACTGGAAAAACCTGTAGCAGCGACTGAATCGGCGGTTGAAACAACATCAACCACTACCGACGAATCAGACAAACCAGCCACTACAGACTCCGAAACAACTCTCACATCTGAACTGGAAAAACCTGTAGCAGCGACTGAATCGGCGGTTGAAACAACATCAACCACTACCGACGAATCAGACAAGCCAGTTGCTACAGTCTCCGAAACCACTCTCACACCTGAACCGGAAAAACCTGTAGCAGCGAGTGAAGCTGCTAGCGAAAAACTGCCAAGTGAAGAGACTACATCAGCGGGGGAAATCGCACTAGACAAACCACCAACCGATTCGGCAATTTCAACATCCGAAGAACCCAGCGAAACTGTTGCCACAAACAATCCAAATAGCACAGCCGCCGCCAAAACAGATGCAGTTGCAGGCGAAACAGTTGCCACTCAAGAACCAAAAACAGACGAGACTTTAGTTGCTATTTCCCCAGATGCCAGCAAGCCAGGGGACGAAACAAATACTGACACCAGCAACGGGGAAGAAACAAAGAAAGAGAATTCAACTACTACCGTAGCAACAACTGAAACCAAAAAAGAACCAGAACCGACTACAGACAAAAAGTTAATTTCTCCCTTTACCTCCGGGGTTTTTACTACGGATGAAACTGGTCGCATCAGTGTAGACTACACATTTGATGGTGGAATGTTCCAAGGTGAATTAGCTATTTTCAGTTTAGAGGATTTAGACAAATTTGAACCGGGTTCGGAAGCATTCATTAAAGAAGTAGCTGCGCGTTCTTTAAGTAACTCTGTGAAAGGTCATGTAGTGATTAATGATGCTACAGAAGGTGCGCGGTTTTCCGGTTTGTTAGGAGAGAGTAATGCCAACGAAGGAGTCTACTTAGGAGTCAAGAGTTTTGCCGTAAATGCTGGGGGTAAATATGGGGTGATATTGGTACCCAACGGTAGTGTAAAGTCTGTGTTTGATAATCCGACTGTTGGCGGCGATCAACGTCCTTTATTTTCTATGGCAATGGCAAATCCTGTGGAGGGATTTCACTTTGGTCAAATTGCGGATATAACGGGGGAAGGTAATACCTTTATCATGGAGGATATGCGGTTAGATGCAGGGAGTGACAGGGATTACAACGATCTCATTTTCCAAGTGCGCGGTGCGACTGCAAAAGCTGCTTTGTTGGATACTGTGATTAACCCGGATAAAGAGTGGCGAAAAACTGATTTGGGCAAGGCACTTATTGCTTATGCGAAACCTTACATTACCCCGGAACCCAAACCCAATGTAGATGCTGAATTATCGGATTTACTTGATGATTTAGAAACCGAAATTCTGAATCCATCAACTTCAGAGCCAGAGACTCCAAAAACTCCAGCGTCTACCACTACTACCGACAAAGATACTAATGATGCAACCCAAGTTGAAACAACCGACAATGTAGATACAAAACCTACTACTCCAGCGGTGACGACTGAGGAAGAAATCAAAGATACTGCGAATAAATCTGGTGATTCGACTCAGGTTGAAACAACCGACAAGGTAGATGCAAAGCCTACTACTCCAGCAGTGACGACTGAGGAAGAAGTCAAAGATACTGCCAATAATTTGAGTGATTTAACTCAAATTGAAACAACTGACAAGGTAGATGCAAAGCCTACTAATCCACTGGTGACGACTGAGGAAGAAGTCAAAGATGCTGCCAATAATTCTGGTGATCCGACTCAGGTTGAAACAACTGACAAGGTAGATGCAAAGCCTACTACTCCAGCGGTGACGACTGAGGAAGAAGTCAAAGATACTGCCAATAATTCTGGTGATCCGACTCAGGTTGAAACAACTGACAAGGTAGATAAAAATCCGAACACAGGTGCGACAACTACACCAACTGCTGACAAGGATACTGTGGCGGCGGATTTGACTGAAAAATTACCAGTTGAAAAAACGCCTGTTTCCACACCGACAACTGAGGTAAAAGACGAAGTTACCGAAGCACCAGCAACGGCAACTTTGCCAGCAAAATCTACTTTCGAGACGGAAGTTGCAGCAACCATATCAACTGAGAAACTAGAAATAAAACCGGAAGTATTGCCAGCGGAAACTCTGACGAAGGTAGAGATAAAACCGGAAGTATTGCCAGCGGAAACCCTGACAAAGGTAGAGATAAAACCGGAAGTATTGCCCCCGGAAAGTAAGGCGAAAGAGGAATCGAATCCGGCTTTAGTGACTGAGGTAGAAAAAACTGAAAATACTCAAGTTATTGTAGTCGTAAATCCTGTAGAGTCGGTGAATGAAAGTCAGCCAACCGCGGCGGTTGAGAGTAAAGAAACTCCAGCGGTTGTACCATCGCTAGCAGCGCAGACTATGCCAGTTGTAGGTACGAATATTGCTGTAGAGTCGCAGAAAAAGGAGATAGTTACTCAGACTGAGAATGCGGGTATTAATGATGCCGCGCCAAAAGAGTCATTGCCAATTTATCCAACAGTTGAAAAACCAACTGAGGATAATTCGACGGCTGCGGTGCCTGAACCGATTAAGGAGGTAGCACAAAACAAGAATGATGTCAATGCTGATTGGATAGCGCGATTGGAAAGCATTAAACAACGTTTGAGTAATTTGGGTAGTGCTGATGTTGTTGCCGAAAATGCGATCGATCGCACTTTGATTGCTCGTTTAGAAACGATGACTGAGAAGTTGAGGGAGCAAACTGGATCGACTCCTATTTCGGATAATACAGCGACGTTGATTTCGCGGCTGGAAGATATGGTGGTGAAAGTCGCACCACCTGCGATCGCACCAGTACAATTTGAGTTTCCCAAAGTTGCTCAGCCGTTAGTTGGCATTTTCAATGAAACAGGCTTCAGTCAGGATAATCCCAAGATTGATTATTCGCGAATTACCTTAGCAAAAGACAAAGTTGAGGGTGATGCAAATCCATTGGTATCTGTCGGTGAAGGTAACAATCCAGATACCACTGCTTTAGCAATTCTTGAGGCAATCAATAAGAATGCTCCGTTAGTGGTAGGCCGCGCACCAGCTTCTTCTGAAGAATGGGCTAAATCGCTGATTGAATATGTAGATACTGCCAAAGCATCGGGACAACCTAATGCGATCGCAAGTATCAATTTGAATTTGACTGAAGTCAAAAAAGATGGCAGCATTACCCCTCGCTACGAACTGACACAAGCCGAAAGAGATGCACTAGCATACGCTCAGAAACATAACGTTTTAGTTGTAGTTCCTGCCGGGGAAGATCCCGAAATAATGTCTGCCCTCGGTGAGATTTCCTTGGAATTTGACAATATTATGACTGTTGGTGCAGCTAAACGAGTTAATAACTCAGTAGCCCCAGCGAAAGCTTACGATTTGGCTAATACTTCTGGCAGTGGTTATGCTTTAGATATTTTGGCTGACGGTAGCAGTGGCGAAATTTTCAATACCGCTATAGCTGCTAATAAAGTAGCTGGTGCAGCTTCTCAAGTTTGGGCGGCAAATCCCAAGTTGAGCTATCGCCAAGTCGTTAATATTATTCAACGCACTGCTACAGACTTGAACACACCAAATTGGGATTTTGAAACTGGTTCTGGACTGTTGAATATTCCAGCAGCAGTAAATTTGGCAAAAGTCACGCCTGCAATCGATACTGATGTTCCTATCAGGTGGTTGGATGTCGATAAGAAAAATCAGCCTTTAATTGGGATTATCGATACGGGATTCAATGGCAAGAATCCAGATATTGATTACAAACGGATTATTTTGGGGCGCGATCGCGTTGATAATGACAATGACCCATTACTAGGGGGTGAAGGCAGCGAACACGGCACTCATGTATTGGGGATAATTGGGGCGACTCAAGGCAATGGCATCGGTATCGACGGCATGAATGATGATGCTCCAATTTGGTTGGGCCGTGCCATTGGTTCGGGTAAGTGGGCAGAATCTCTTCGGGAATTTGTCGATGCAGCAAAGGCATCTGGACAACCGAAAGCAGTGGTAAATCTTAGTTTTGACTTAACTCAAACTAATCCCGATGGTAGCGTGACTACTCGCTACGAATTAACACCTCAAGAACGGCAGGCGATCGAATATGCGCGTCAAAATGGAGTGATGATTGTCGTTGCGGCTGGCAATAACGGGGGAACTATGTCGGCCCTCGGTCAAGCTTCTCAAGAGTTTGACAACCTTATTACTGTTGGGTCAATTAACTACAATGGCGATCGCGCTGACTATTCTAGTTTTGGGTATGGTTTAGACTTTGTGGCTCGCGGCGGTACGCCTAACGAGCAAGTCCTCTCAACCATAGGTGAAGGCGTTAATCTTAAGCAAATGATCGGCGATGAAGAACCGCCAGAAGATGAAATGTCTGCCAATGCCCGAACTACTTTTGAGGAAGTATTTGGACCTTTCAGTGACGGTAAAGAATCGGAAAATGACGAGCAAGAGTTAGAAAGTTTAAGTCCTGAAGAACGGCAGGTTTACGATGAAGCCGTTGAAGAAATTGACAAGCTGCTCTGGGATTATCTAGAGGATGCTAGTGTTAAGTTTTCCCTAGACCTTATCGATCGACATTTGGCTGCTGGGTTAGATGTAACTAATCAATTTGTGGATGCCTTTGATGAGGAGTTAGCCGATAACCTGATTAAGGCTCAAGAGATTTTGGAAGAAGCGGGTTTTAAAACCGACACGCCAACCGAGACAAATCTCGATTTCTCCATCCCTCTCGACTTGGGTATTGGCGAAATGGCCGGCACATCAGTTGCAGCAGCAAAGGTGACAGGTGCAGTTTCCCAAGTTTGGGCAGCGAATCCAGGTTTAAGCTACTTTCAAGTCAAAGAAATTCTCAAACAGACGGCTGTGGATCTCAACAAGCCTGGTTGGGATTTAGAAACAGGTTCAGGTTTGGTAAATATAGCAGCAGCCGTAGAACTGGCAAAGCGCATTCAACCTCAAGCCTATCAACCAAAACCCATCCAATCTCCCTTGACTTGGAGTGGAGAAGGTAAAGTTACCCCCGGAGAACGTGCAGTTGCTGTTTCTGTTCCCACTTTCACGGGTCGGCTGATGAATGCTGGATATGTGACGCAGACGGGATGGTTGAGGATACGTTCTGGCCCTGGCACTAACTTTGCTGAAGTTGGCCTCAAATACCCTGGAGATGCCACTAATTTTGATGCTTATGAAGACAATGGTGTTTGGGTTCCCGATCCATTTATGCCAGGAGGTGGCAGTAGCCGTTGGTATAAGATTGCTGGCACAAATAATTGGATGTCGGCTCTGTACATTGATAACACTCCTGAACGGGCGGAACAAGAGCGTCAACAGCAGGATGTAATTCGCCGTGCTGAAGAAGAAGCCCGTCGTGCTGAGGATGAAGCCCGTCGTGCTGAGGATGAAGCCCATCGTGCTGAAGAAGAACTGCGACGAATTGAAGAGGAAGAAAGAAGGAAGCAAGAGGAAGAACAGCGACGTTTTGAAGAGTTTATGCGACAGCTTGCTGAAGAGGAAGAGCGACGGAAACAAGAGCAATTTAATGCACTTGTAAACGAAGTTTCCCAAAAATTCGGTGATTTAGGCACTGCATTAGGAAGCTATGTTAGCAATGGTGTAGCTGTCCACCATTTTGCAAATGGTAGCTTGTACGTTCAGCCAGGTGGTGAATACGCTTTCTATAAGATCGGTGGAACGACTGCAAACTTACTTGGGAATGTAGGGAAGATTTTGCCTAACTCAAGTGGGTTAAATAATTCGGCATCGCGTTTCAATAATTTTGGAGTAATTAATGAAGCTTATTTTTCCCAAACAAGTTACAGCAATATCTGGGATAAAGAAAAAAGCCGACTTTTCAACTGGACTCACGATGAGCTAGTAGATGCTCTCAAAAAGGGTAGTGTAAAAATTAGCGATGTTGAGGTTGATTACATCAAGCGTGATGGGAAGCGATTTATCCTGAATACCCGAACATCAATGGCTTTGGAAGAAGCAGGTATTCCACGCAGCCAGTGGAATATTGTTAATCGTAGTGGTCAAGAGTTTTTTGAAAACTCTTTAACTGACCAACTGCGTAGAAATAAACTTGCTAATCAGCAAGGGAAACTCAATCTTCCTGAACTAGAAGCTCTTAAGCAGAAAAAGCCAAAGCCAACAGGTGTAACAAAACAGCCAACAGGAGTACCTAAGCCCCCAGTATCACCAAGCGGAACACTCGCAAAGAACATAGCTAAAGGAGTTGGAACTGCTGGTAAGATTCTGCGACCAATTGGATTCGCAATGGATGCTTATCGACTATATGAAGCTTATAAAGCTGATGGTGGACAATTCGGTCAAAACTTTCAATCTACGGCTGGAAGTGTTGCTGGTGCCTGGGCTGGAGGTGTTGCTGGGGCTTGGGCTGGAGGTCAAGCCGGAGCAGCAATAGGTGGCTTTATTGGTTCAATCATTCCAGGCGCAGGTACAGCTGCGGGAGTTGCTGTTGGTGGTCTTATTGGTGCTGTAGTTGGGGGTGGTATCGGAGCCATTGTCGGTTCTGGTGCTGGTGAATGGTTGATGAATAACGGTAAAACTGCTTTAAATGATGCTCTTAATGCTGCTAAAGAGAAAGCGAAAGTAGCACTAGATAAGGCGAAGGAATTGTCAGACAAAGCCAAAGCCAAAATTGAGGAAGCCAAAGCTACCCTACAGGAAGCCAAAGCTGCTTATCAAAACTTCAAGACCGAAGTTCATAAGGTTACAACCCAAATTGTTCAGCAATCTCAGCAAAAGCTAAAAGAAGAGGCTCAAAAAATAGTTAACAAGGTTGTTCAAAATCCTGTTGTTCAGCAAGGATATAAAGTTGTCAAGCAGGTTGCTAAATATGCACAGAAAGCAAGTAATGTTGTCAACAATATTATCAACGGTGGCAAGCAGCTCGTTAACAAGGTTATTGATACTGGCAAGCAAATAGTCAATAATGTGATTGAAACTGGCAAGAAAGCTTATCAGGAGGTGAAAAACTTTGTAGTTAACACCTATGAGACTGGTAAGAAGGTTGTGACTGAAACCTATAACAAAGCCGCTGAAGCAGTTAATACTGTCACAAATGCCATTTCTAACGGTTTCAATGGACTAAAATCTTTTTTCGGCCGATAGCTGTAGGTCAAAGCTAGAGGTTGGGACGATCGCTCTTTATTTCCCCTATCCGAAAGAAAGTGCGATCGCCCTCCCCCATCCTTCTGTGTCCAAACACTTTTGGCAAAACCCAAACAATCTCCGATTTGTAAAGTTTTCTGAAGATCAGGCCGCGTTTCGCATAAAACTAGCGCCTTCTTCCAGATAGATAAGTGACGGTTGGTTTTTGAGTGCGACGGGCGATCGACCTTTAGCACTCGCCAACTGTCAACTTTTAATCCTTCACAAAAATTATCCTGATGTCTGCATCTACCTTTGCCAAACAATTCTACCCGTTCAGCTTGGCTTTAAGTCTCCTGAGTGCGATCGGTCTTTCCCTCCCCCAATCTGTTCAAGCCGCCAGCCTTACTCTCAGTCAACCACAGTCGCTTAACACACAAGAATCGCTTCCTACACCAGAAGGAACACCTAGACCTAATGACGACGACGGAATTTATCTCGACCGCACAATCCCAACATCGGAATTACCCGAAGCAGTTGCCAGTATTGTTTTAAAAAATGCCTCTCAAGCTTCAGGTTTGCCAGTGTCCAACCTGGAAATTGCCAGCGTTCGCCAAGTCACATGGACAGATGGTTGTATGGGACGGAGAGAGCCAAATAGAATGTGTACAATGGCCCTAGTTGACGGTTGGATTGTCACTGTAGGAAGCGGCGAACAAAAATGGGTTTATCACACAACTGGTTACGGAGCTTTTTTAGCTAACGATCCTAATAATCCCCCTGTTGACAATCCTCCCCCTGTTGGCGATCCTCCCCCGATATCGCGTCCACCGGTTCGCCCTTGTCCTAATGGCGATCCTAAGTGCGATCCTTTTATACCAGGGGAACCCGGTTCATCTCAACAAAATCCCATTATGCCAAATGTAAGTTTACCCGGTTTATGGAGTTTTTTCGATGTTCCGACAGATAGACATATCGATCCGCCAACAGCTTACGGTTTTCGCTACGAGATGACTTCCGACTCTCTCTTTACTCAAATTCTTGATTTTCCCACTGGTTTTAATACACCTTTTACTGTGTTAGTAAAAGATATACTTTTGGGTGAATTTACAGTCGGGAATAGCGTCAATTTTAGCAATTATAGCACGTTGTTGGGCAACTTGCTCGTCGGCGGTAGCGGAGTTAAAGAATTTAGCGTCACCGGCCTGAATGTCGATCCGACTAATCCCGCTGCGTTTCCGATAAAACTTGCATTCAATACACCTAAAGCCAACTTGAATATGCACGCAATGCTGAACGAAGAAGCCGAAGCTGTTCCTGAACCTTCAGTGATGTTAGGTTTATTTGCTTCCGGTTCTTTCCTCGTTGGTGCTGTGCGGAAACGCAAACAAAGATTTTCTCGTTGATTTTTATGAATTTGGATTTTGGGGAAAAGCGCGATTTCCTACGAAATAGCTTTACCCCCTTTGCTCCAACCTTAGTTATAACCCACATTCCGCAGATATTCAAGCAGAAGGAAAGGAAGATAAATTCGGAAACACAAAACTCCCAAACGATTGCCGTGCAATCGTTTGGGAGTTTTTAGTGTATAATAGATTTCTGCAGTAAAGCAACTCTAAAAATCATGAACCAGCCATTATCGGGGATAAATATCGTAAATTTAGACCACTTGGGAATAGTAGCCGGGATAATAGATGAAATGGAATTGGTAGAAGAAGTCAACAAAAAAGTGGGGATAAGCAACAAAGAAACCCTCAGCCCAGGACAAGTCATGAAAGCGATGATTTTGAACGGATTAGGGTTTTTGAGCGCCCCAATCTACCTATCCGACACATTTTTCGTAGGAAAAGCAACAGAAGATCTAATAGGAGAAGGAGTGACCCCTGAACAATTAAATGATGATAGAATAGGCAGAGCATTAGACAAATACCATCAAGCTGGAACGACACAGTTATTCACAGCGATCGCCCTAAAAGCAGCAAATAAATTTCAAGTAGAAATGAATAGCGTTCATCTAGACAGCAGTTCAATATCAGTAGAAGGAGCATACAAAACTTGTCAGGAAAAGAGTCAAGACATTGAAACAGACTCATCAAACCCAGCCGATGAAATGAAAGCCATAAAAATCGTTCACGGATATTCAAGAGACAAAAGACCCGACCTCAAACAATTTATCATTGACACCATAGTTAGCGGTGATGGAGACGTACCATTGTATCTCAAAATAGATGACGGAAACGCCGATGACAAAAGCGTTTTTGTCGCCCGACTCAAAGAATTTAAAAACCAATGGACTTTCGACGGAATCTGTGTAGCAGACAGTGCCTTATACACAGCAGAAAACTTATCAGCAATGGCAGGAATGAAATGGATAACCAGAGTGCCATTAAGTATCAAATCAGCCCGACAAAAAATCTCAGCTATCTCAGATAAAGACTGGAAATCAGCTCAAATAAAAGGCTACAAAATAGCAGCCATAACCAGCGAGTATGCCAACATCAAACAAAGATGGATAGTAGTAGAAAGCGAGCTCAGAAAACAAGCAGCCCTCAAAAAAATAGCCCAGCAAGTAGAGAAACAATTAGAATCAGCTTCTGACTCACTACGCAAGCTATTCAGACAAGAGTTTGCGTGTATAGCCGACGCAGAAATTGCGATAAAAAGATTATCAGATACCTGGAAGTATCACCAAATCACAGAAATTGAATGCCGAGAAAAACCCGTCAAAAAATCGACAAGCAAGCAGAAACTAGAGAACCAAACAAATCCAACAGTTTATCAAGTTACGGGTCAAATAGAAACCCGGTTATCAGTAATAGAAGCCGCACAAATCGCAGCCGGAAAATTTATATTAGCCACCAACATCTTAGACACGAAATCGGTGAGCGACGAACAGATACTATTAGAGTACAAAGCGCAGCAAAGCAACGAAAGAGGATTTAGATTTATCAAAGATCCATTGTTTTTTACATCAAGCGTCTTTGTGAAAAATCCCGAGCGAGTCGAAGCAATAGGAATGATATTGGGACTGTGCTTGTTAGTTTATACCCTGGCACAAAGGAAATTGAGACAACAATTATCAGCTACCAATGAGGGAGTCAGAAATCAGGTAAAGAAGCTCACCAATAAACCGACAATGCGATGGATATTTCAGATGTTTCAAGCGGTACATTTAGTGACGGTCAACGGCTCTAAACAAGTGAGCAATTTAACCCAAGACCGTCAAGATGTATTAAAGCATTTAGGACAGTATTGCAGTAGGTACTATTTAATGTATTTAGGTGGATGACGCTCGTTATTAAGCTGTAGATATTGGTGAATAATCCACATTTATTAGTCAAGATAATTAGCTCTTGGCAGGAGTTGGCTTGGCTAAAAAGCTTAGTTGTTTCGAGAAAAAAGCGCCATCAAGCTATTAAAAAAAGTCAATTATTTCACTTTATTTAATTTCGGGAGATTTGACAGGTATCCGTGACGTTAAAACCGCATAAGTTAAACGGAAAAACTTTTTGACTCCAACTTTTCAGAACGGATAAAAAAATTTTACACACATCTGCGGAATGTGGGTTATAATCAGTAGGATTACGCAAAAAAAAAACACAAACTAGAGCGGTTTATCAAATGTTTATAAAGTCTTTATCTAGGCTTTATAAAATCTTTATCAAGTCTTTATCAATTTTTCTCCAAATATTGATTTACATTAGCGATGAAATGCCTAATAATGAGATGTATCAAAAGTAATCACTATTTATTTCCTGCTAAACAGTCAAATCTTTGCTAAATTCTCGATATTAATGGGAATTTGTAAAGTTTTATTGAAAAACAGACGATTGGCGTAAAAAGTAAGGCTTCGCTTAGGCAGACAGATTGTAGGTCTGAATCGCAGATAATCGATAGACCAGGTAGCTAAGCGATGCCTACGGCTGGCTACGCCTACGCCCATTCCTGCTAGTTGCTTTTTGTAAATCTAAGTTTATTTATCGGGGTGCAAATGTCTAATATTGAAATCGGTAGTCTCAAAGATAACTATTTCCATATCGGTTCCACTGGTAAAACAGATTCTACCAATACCTATTTTTTCAGTCTCCCCACTCTGGGTAGTACCCGAATCTCTGCTGAAGGTTTTAGCGGTGATATCAATATGGAACTGCGGGACAAAGAAGGGAAGGTAATCAAAAGTATTTCAACTAGCGGCACAAATGCTGGAACTATTAGCATCGATAATTTAGGGGCGGCGGACTATATTTTAAATGTTTCTCCGGTTTCCGGAGACACAAACTATCAAATCAGTCTAACTCCAGATGGTAAAGTCGATCCGTTAACGGGCATGGGGGTTGATGCAGGATTTTTTGTAACAAATAAAGGTGAAGTTGGGCTCGATTTACTCAACGATGGAGGCAGATATCAAGGAGAAATAGCTATTTTTAGCCTCGATGGTATGGAGAAATTCACTTCAGATTATAAGGGATTTATTAAGGAAGCAGCCAAGCGATCGCTGAGTAATTCTGTATTGGGTCATGTCGTGATTTCTGAATCTATAGAGGGGGCAAATCCTCTATTTAGGGGCAGTTTGGGAGAAGAAAATTATAATAATGGGCCGTATAAGGGCGTGAAAACATTTGCCACAACTCCCGGAAAGGCTTATGCTGTAATGTTGGTGCCCAACGGTCAAGTCCAAGAGGTTTTTGACAATCCCGATATTGGTGGAGATAAGCGTCCGCTGTTTTCATTATCTAGCCTCAACCCAAATGATGCTTGGCTGTACGGTCAAATAGCGGATGTTAATGGTCTTGGCTTGGTATTTTCCCTAGAGGATCAGCGGGTTGATACGGGTTCGGATGGGGACTATCAGGATGTTATTTTCAGGTTGACAGGTGCAACGGGTAAAGCGATCTTGTTGAAAGAAGTAATTAATCCCGCTAAGGATTGGACTACTACTGAAGGCGGGAAAAATTTTCTTGATTTTATCAACTCACTCCCACCAGAAAATACAGCCCCAAAAAACTTGCAATTTGATGTTTTAACTGCTTATACAGCGGGAGAGAAAATCAGCTTTACTGGTGGTAAAGTTTACGATGCCGACGGTGTTGATGACCTCGCCAAAGTAGAATTCTCTCAAAGGAAGGAAAGCGGAGAATGGGTGGAGGTTGGTAATGCGGAAACTTTCACGGCAGACAGTCAAGGGTGGGCAAATTTTAGCTACTCTCTGTCAGAGTTAAGTGCCGGAAATTATGAGGTAAAGGCGATCGCCTACGATGTAGCAGGTGATACCAGCGAGACGATACTCAAAAGCTTCACTGTCAAAGAAGATACAGTTAC